>JBCBIX010000016.1:0-37825 GCA_038523965.1 Bacteroidota bacterium | reverse complement strand
GGCCAACGTCTATTAGAGAAATACAACATCACCTTTACATTGGCGATGAATGACTACGGCTTCGAGTTATTATCGGATCAGCCAATAGACCTCGATGTCATCCAACGGGATTTGTTCAGCACTCGTAACTTGGTTCTGGATATTCAGAGTAGCATCAACAGCGTGGAGATGGCTCGTCGTCAGTTTCGAGATATTGCCAAAATCTCAGGACTTATCTTCCAAGGGTTTCCTGGTAAATGGAAGAAAGAGCGCCATCTCCAGTCCTCATCCGCACTACTCTTTGATGTTTTTAAAACGTACGATCCAGACAATCTACTGTACCTGCAGACCTACGAAGAAGTGATGACCTTTCAGTTTGAAGAGTCTCGACTTCGAGAAGCATTGGAGCGGATTCAATCACAGAACTTGATTATCACTCAGCCTGCAGGCTTTACTCCTTTCTCCTTTCCGATCGTTGTGGATCGCCTTCGCGGGCGTATGAGCTCTGAGCGACTGAAAGATCAGGTTGCCCGCATGGTGACCCAGATGCGTGGCGAGTGATTATTGCTGAGCCCGTCGGATGAGATACCAAGAAAGAACTCCAAAAATTAGATTGGGTAGCCAGACTCCGAGTAGGGGCGCAAAGGAGAGGTTATTGGCAAATGTCTCACTGAACTTACTGACCAAGGTAAATATAGCACCAAGGGTAACTCCTGCCGCCAAGTGCATACCCAGACCACCACGTACTTTGCGCGTACCGATAGCTGCTCCGATCAGAGTTAGGATCAATATGGTAAATGGAGCTGCTGTCCGCTTAAAAAGTTCAATCTGATAAGTAGAGGTATTGTCGAGTCCTTTGGCTTTTTCTCGAGCGATGTATTGCTTCAGGTCGGGTGAAGTCATGATCTCCATCTGCTTTCCGTGACGGACAAAGTCTCCTGGAACAATGGCAATCACCGTATCGACCTGTCGACTGATGCCGTATGTGATATCCTCTTCGAGATCATCAAATGTGCGCATCTCATAGTCCTTGGCTCTCCAATTATTGGGATAGCCCATCCAGATAAGCTTCTTTGCCTTGAATAGCTTGACCAAGCGGCCACTTTCGTCAAATTCTTCTAATCGAAAGATGTTAATGGTACTGTCTCGTCGCTCAAAGCGATGGGCATAGATTTTCTGATGATCATCGATGAAAAACTGCATGTTAGATGTCGTAACCGGGCGACTGCTTCTGCTGATGTGTTTAGCCTTGAATTCATTCAGATGATAGGTACTCAGTGGAACGACATAGTTCTCTCCGATCCAGTGAAGTCCCGCCACCAGAGCAGCACTAATGATCATAGGTCTGAGGATACGGAGATAGCTCATCCCAGTTCCTAACATGGCAATGACTTCTGAATCTCGTGCCAACCTTGAGGTGAAGAATATCACCGACAGGAAGGCAAAAAGCGGCCACAATTCCCCATTGATCCATGGGATAAAATGGAGATAATACTGTGTGGTAATTTCACCGAAGGAGAGTCCTGAATCGATCAACTTGGCTATCCGCTCACTGACATCCATGACAATGGCCACCACCGTGATGACAACTATCGAGTAGACAAAGGTCACCAGGTATTTCTGAATGATGTATCTGTCAAGATGCTTCAAGAGAATCGAGCAACTGTTTGAATTTATGAGCCCATGATAAACGCTCCCTTGCATAGGCTTGTATTTCTCCTCGCCTTTCGGAGCTCACATGATCTTCTGCAAAGCTTGGCAAAAATGCCAGATCTATATCACCATCATCAATGGGTACATAATGGACCCAGGCCAAGTCGGTACCAAAATCTGGATCAGGACTCGATAGTATCATTGGCAATCCATGCGCACAGTAATACCGATGTTTTAATGAGCTATCGACCTGAACCCCTTTTCGATGCAAGCCCAAGGTGCCAATGCCGATGTGACAGCGCGCTGTCAGCTTCTGGAGAGCCTCCCCAACCATAGGCCCATGCCAGCTGACATAATTAGATAATCCAAGTGTAGAAATCATCCGCCCAAGTGTCTTGCTATATGGACCGTCTCCTACAATATGCAGATGAGCAAGTGGTCTTAGGGCTGCGAAACTCTTTATGATTCGGTCAAGACCATGCCAGTATTGCCACTTCCCGATGGCCAAAAGCTGAACTTGTCCTCCTTCGACAGGAGGTGTTGGAAATTTCAGGTCCGATGGAGTAACTCCATTCGTCATGTGATACGTGTCGATACCATAGATACTCTTCTCCTGCCCGCTATGGAGGACCAGATCCACGTACCTCTGAAGTGCAGATCGTAGCTGTCCATCTATGAATAGCGCCAGCATACCCTTCAGTCCACTCCACTCGCGTTGATAAGGATAAGTAGGCATATCCAGGATAACCTTAGCGGATGAGTTCACTTTTCGTAGGGCCTTTAGCCATCGCAGCATCGATGGAGTACTGAGACCATATCTTATTAGATAGAAGTCATAATCCAGAAGATCATGTAGATGATCAAAATACTCCCACTTGAGGCGCGCCAACCAACTCTGACGCTGAATGGAAAAGATAGGCTGCCCTGTGAGATAAACGTGACGATTATCATGGATGATGAAGTCCACATCAAAGCCCTGCTCTGCCAGTCCGTTCACCTGGCCGCGCATTTTTTGGATGATACCCTGATTCCCTACTACACCACGATTCACTCGGTAGATGACCAGAGCCCGCAGCGAGCTCATAGCTTACCTATCAATTTGTAAAGACGATCCCAAAAGATATTCTCCGCAATGCTAAACCTCGGATAACTCACACGGCGCCCCCCAAAAGATTGAAAGAACGTGGATATCCCTTTCATCATACTACCCTCGAAGTCAAACGTATGGAGCCCTTGTTCTTTAGCCCATAAGATACCTGTCCAGATAGCGAATGCTACTGCATGACTGGACTGGTGGCGACCTGTTGCTAAAAGATATGCCGTGCTATTGTCGTGTATGAGATAAATGCCTCCGCTCACTTGATTATCTTCTATCACCATGATGATCCTGCGTTGATCTCGTCTGGCTAATTCCTTGTCCAGTTGCATGAACATGGCCTTCGCATAGGGAACTTCCATCTCTTGTCTTCGGAACGTCTCTTGGTTAGCAGACCAAAAGGCTTCGATACTTCCATCGAGGGTTGCTTCAGATGATGCTTGAGCATTCCGGATCTTGTTCCGTTGACGATCTTTAAGGGCTGCCCATAGAGCCTCCTCGGACTGTCTTAGGTCAATATGCAAGGTAAATCTGCTGGTTTGCTGATACCCTGCCCAGTACATGGACATGTATTCTTTGTGGGATGTATGCCACTGATAATGAGCTAAAGAAACTGATGGCAACTTGCTTATCAGCTTCTGCTGAAGTTGCTGGTGAAAGCCGACGATGGAAGTTTGTTTGCTGAGACTGTCAGGTACGCGATACCAAGGACCAAGATATGGTGTCAGCGCAGGGATAGTGATGTAAGATATTCCGCCTTTAGACTTCTGATGATAAGGCCATACCGCTATCGTCCTATCTCCATTTACCTCACTCACATAATCCCATCCATCAACCCCGCAGACAACATCTAACCACCAGGGTTGATGAAAGATTGGCGCATCTACTTCTTGAATAAAGGAGGTGTAACTGCTTCGTTTCGTTACATCCATTCGTGATTCATGTATCTATAGCGGATCCAATGATATCGAAGCTTGATCATGGATGCATACACCCAAAGTCGGTACTTCGTCCAGATTGATATATGCTCCATCTGGCGATGCGCAAGGGCGCTTCGGAAGGTTTCTAATCCAAGCGGCATAAAATCCCGGAATCTCCACTTGGTTGCATCGGCATGATAGGCGGCACCTTGGGCATATTTCTTGACTTTGATAAGTAGCTCTGGCCAAGATTGGGCAGGATACATGACAATAGCGTCTGACGCATATGTAATGCGTTCACCATCCTCCAAGCGCTGTCGAGTCCAGGAAATATCTGAGCCGCTGCGATGAGTCTCATCAAATCCACCATACTTATCAAAAAGTGACTTTTCTACGATCAGGTTACCAGCAGTGATACCGTAGTTCTTCTCAATATTCTTTCTGTTGTCGAGATACAGTAGGGGATAGACATGATCTCGCAGATCTTCTGAATCTGCTCTCACCTCATATTTACCTCCAGCAACGCCTGTTTTTTGAGCAGCGCGCATCATTGAGTCGAGCCAACTTTCTTGGGGTTCGCATCTGGCATCCAGAAAGGCGACATAGTCGCTATCGGAAATACGGACTCCAAGATTTCGAAGCACATATGGATTGGCTGCCTGAGTTTCGACATAAAGGCGACAGTCATTTATACCAGTAACATCCACTGCTGGAACACTACCGTTGTCCATTATGATGATCTCATAAGAGAATTTAGTTCGCTGACGTTGAAGTGCATCGAGACACTTTTCTAAGGATAAGTGCTGGTTCAGGTGAGGAATGACAATTGTACAATCAACGGACACTGAACGAAGATACAATCGGTACCTCGTCTACGAGGCTGTCTGTAGAGCCGGATGGCGGTGCATCACAGAAAACCAAAGGGGTGGCAAAAGGGACATCAACATAGAAGCTGGATAACCCAGAGGCATCTGGGGGCTCTCATCCAGGTGGCGAAGAACCTGATACTTCCGCGAGGATTTGTAATGGTGATCGCTATGCCGAGTTAGTTCGTAGAGCAGAATTCGACCAAAGTAGTGATCGCTATTCCAAGAGTGGTGAGGTTGGACCGGCTCATATCGACCCGAAGCCAACTTCTGACGTGTCAGTCCATAGTGTTCGATGTAGTTCACTACTTCCAAGAGGGTAAAACCTGCGACTGCCATGCAAATAGCCAGCGGAACGATAGCCCATCCGAATACCAATCCCACGAACAACAAGTAGCCTAACTGGATGATGATGAACAACACCATCTTGTTCTTCAGACTCCAGACTGCATAACCGTGGCGCTTGGCATCATCTCGTTCGATCCGACAGGCAGAGATAAAACTTCCCGATACAGTCCGAAGCCAAAAACGATATACTGACTCTCCATATCGAGATGAAGCCGGGTCATGAGGTGTGCTGACCCATTTATGGTGACCTCTATTGTGCTCAATATTAAAATGCATGTAAAGCTCTGGCAGAAGTAGTAGGCGAGATACCCACTGATTGTACCACTCTGGGCGATGACCGATCTCATGAGCTACATTGATGCCTATAGCTCCTCCGATAAAGCCAATCGACAACATCTTACCCACAAGGTCTGCGGTCGCCATATCTCCTTGTGAAGCCAAGACGAAAAACCCGATGAACAACGCATAGAGTATTGGCAGATTCAGATAGAGAAGTAGATCAAATACCCTTGACGAACTACGGCCCTCTTCCGCACTTGGGGTATGGTTATGATCGTCAGTCGGAAGTAGAGCATCAACCACAGGGACGACCCCGAACATGAAGATTACTGCCGTCCAGGACCACCACCCATCATAAGCCAGTGAAATCCAACCAGTGAATGGCGTGATGTAGGCAAGTAGATATTTGAGGTCACTTGTTTTCATACGTAAAGACTTGCAACGAAAGTTAAATTAGGACCAATCACTCGCTCAGATCCAACTATTTAGTCAAAGAGCTGGCGATTGGACAATTTTTTCAAATAAGCGAAGATGTTCCTCTCCACTGCGCCGCCAGCTATAAAGTTTACTGCGTCTCCTACCAGATTCTACGAGACTCTCCCTCTTATCGGTATCTCGGGCCAAGTGACTAATCATAGTTGCAATCTCCTGGATATCCATTGGATCCACGTACGTCGCTGCCTCACCACAAACCTCTTGCATTGCACTGTTTCTGCTCGTGATGACTGAAGTTCCTGCTGACATCGCTTCTAAAACAGGAAGCCCAAAGCCTTCTTCTATACTTGGATACACCAGCATCTCAGCACCTGCCATCAGTGCATGCCTTATATCGCCAATGGCTGAAAGGTGCATGATGTCTGATCGATAGGGGCTGGTCTGAACAGCATGTCTGATGGCCTCCGAGTGCCATGCCATACGTCCCGCAAGGATCAACACGTGGGGGAATGAGGTTTGTGATTTGAAGTATTCAAAAGCTCTTATCAACCGCTCAGTATTCTTTCGAGGGTGCATCGACCCCATGTAGAGCAGATATGGCCTCCCATCTGTGTATCTCCTTTTTATGGATGCTATGATAGATTTATCGAGTTGCCATTCATTGTGGTGTACTCCATTATGTATGACTGACATCTTGTTTCTCGCCTCCGCAAAATGAGAGCAGATGACTTCAGCGCTATAGTTAGATACCGTTACTATCTGGTCTACCTTCTTGATCAACCTTGGGGTGATCTGCTCAGCGAAAAGAAGATCTCGCCTTCGCATTCCCTCTGGGTATGTGAGGTAGGCGATATCATGGATCGTCGTGACGGTCTTGCACTTAGCTTGATCGGGTACTGGACCGTCGGGAGCCCAAATCAGATCAGGTTTGATACGATCTATTAATCCTTGCAATCTCCATAGCCAAAGTTTTACCAGCCCTGGGTGTCGAGTTGGAGGATAAAGGTGATGATGGAAGACATTATCTGATGGGATACGAATGCGGTCCTCTTTGCGGTCGTATGCCAGATGCCACGTATGCTCAGGACCTAACCTTATCGCTTCAGACAATACTTCGTGGGTGTAGTGACCTATCCCCTCTAATCGCCCTCCAAGAAATCGTGCGGTAACCAAGACTTTCACAGGATGGAAGTTACTTCTATGGTTGGATTACCCTCTTGGGATGAGGTATGGTGGGTCTATCCTTGATCCGAACTGTAATTATCGCCTTCCAAGTTGTGTCCTTTTGGCTGTCTGACGGATCAGAAATCGGACCTTTAAGTCAGATGAAAAAACTTTGGACCTATTTCTGGATAGCTGTTCGAGGCGAGGAGAAGGACTTTACATCTGGATCTCTGGAACGCGCACTTTTTCTGCTCTCCGTGCCAATCGTTCTGGAGATGTCGATGGAAGCGCTTTTCGCGATTTTCGATGCCTTCTTCGTGTCACTCCTTGGCAACGAAGAGTATTTGGCCACTATCGGATTGACCGAGACCTCGCTTTTTGTGGTGGTTTCTCTGGCGCTGGGTATCGCCATGGCAGCAACAGCTATGGTCTCTCGACGAATCGGAGAAAAGAAACCCGAAGAAGCCTCAGATGCAGCTTTTCAGGCGATCCTCATGGCCATTCTTTTTGCCGTGGTTATCGGTGTATTAGGTTTTTTCTATGCCGAGGATCTGCTTCGGATTTTAGGAGGTTCTGAGGAATTAGTAGAACAAGGGAGCGGATACACGCGCATCATGCTCATGTTCAATGTTGTCTTGATGCTGCTCTTCACCATCAACGCCATCTTCAGAGGGGCGGGAGACGCAGCGATAGCTATGCGTACCTTGATTCTGGCCAATGGACTAAATCTGATTTTAGACCCATGTTTAATATTCGGATTAGGCCCATGTCCAAAACTCGGTTTCGAAGGTGCTGCGATTGCTACCTGTATCGGTCGAGGAGTTGGAGTATTATATCAGTGCTATCACCTTTTCAATGGTCGACACCTGATTAAGCTCTCCTCCTCTAACTTCAGGATCATACCTACCGTCATCAGGAGGTTGCTTCATCTGACTGGGGGCGCGGCTGGTCAGCATCTGCTGACATCATTCAGTTGGTTACTCATGGTCACTATCGTGGCCACCTTTGGCAGCAAAGTCCTGGCAGCGTATACGATCTCGTTTAGGATCATCGCATTCACCATACTACCATCATGGGGTGTGGCCATGGCAGCTGCTACTCTCGTCGGTCAAAACCTCGGTGCTGGAGATCCACATCGCGCTGAGCAGACCGTATGGAAAGCATCCTGGTACAACATGATACTGCTGGGTATCATCTCCATCCTTTTTATGGTCTTCGCGCGCCAAGCGATCGGGGTTTTCTCTGATGATCCCATCGTCTTACGAGATGGAACCCTTGCTCTGAGGATCATATTCGCCGGATACATTTTCTATGCATATGAGATGGTTATAGGCCAAGCATTTAATGGAGCAGGAGATACCTATACGCCCACTTTGCTGAATTTTATTGCCTTTTGGGTAGTCCAGATACCACTGGCATGGTTTCTTGCACGCCATACCGGTCTGGAGTCTACTGGTATCTATGTTTCTATCGCAGTGTCTTCTACCATCCTCGCTGCTATGGCCATCTATGTTTTTCGTCAAGGAAAATGGAAGACTAAAGAAGTCTAACTCCGCGGAAACTGGATCTCTCCATGCGCGAGTGACAGAAATCCCGATGTTGTTTCCACCACTAATCGACCCAATGGGTCTACATCTTTGATTGTTCCTCTTTCGGGCAGCCCATGCACGACATACATGGCATGAACGTCACGTAAATAAAGCATGTCGCGATAGTCGGCCCGCAACTCCTTTGGGGAAATCCGGGCCTGATGGTATCGCTCAACAATTCGCTGCAGCACCAGAGTGAGGACTTCTTCTACGCTATGGTCTTGGTTCAGCTGGTTACTCAATGATGTTGCATTCGGAATATGGTTTGGCCAGGTGCGTTGATTTATGTTCATTCCGATGCCCATGATGGATGATCGTAGGTGGCTGCCTTGAATCTGGTTGTTGATGAGTATTCCTGCCACCTTCTGGACTCCGATATAGACATCATTTGGCCATTTCACCGATACATTGTGACAACCATATCCGATCACTACATCAGCAACTGCCATACTCGTGACCTGATTTAGGACGAATTGGTTACTTGCCACCAGCCATGTAGGTCTGGTAATCAGTGTCATCATAATATTCTCACCAGGGTCTGATACCCAGGCCCGTTGATGTTGCCCACGACCGGCCGATTGATGAGCAGTCGTGATAACCGTTCCCTCTACAGGAGGGCATTCACGAATCAGTTGCGCAGCATAATCATTCGTCGAGGACAGTGTCTCGAAGTGATAGCGCGGAGTACCAAATTTATTCACTGGTGATAGCCGTGGACCGTAACTCCAGTTCTGACATCTGCTCCTCGCTAATCCTACTTGGACTATCGATCATCATGTCACGTCCTTGATTGTTTTTTGGAAAAGCAATGAAGTCGCGAATACTGCTCTTTCCATTCATCACTGCGCATAGGCGGTCAAATCCAAATGCAATTCCACCATGTGGTGGCGCTCCATACTCAAAGGCTCCTAATAAAAAGCCAAATTGCTCCTCGGCCTCCTCCGCTGAGAAACCCAAAAGGTCAAAGTTCTTGGATTGCAATGCACGATCATGGATCCTGATCGATCCACCACCAATCTCAGATCCATTAATCACGAGATCATAAGCATCCGCGCGCAATGCCTTCATGGTATCATGATCCCCAGCGAGCATACGATCCTCATCCTCCTTTTTCGGTGCCGTGAACGGATGATGCATCGCGTGAAATCGGCCAGCATCCTCATCCCACTCCAGCAGCGGGAAATCTACGACCCATAGCGGCTTAAAGTCCCCGTCTTTCATCAGTCCCATGCGACGTCCCATCTCAAGGCGAAGCTCATTCAGTTGTTTCCGCGTCTTGTCAGTCTCCCCGGACAGAATCAATATGAGATCTCCTTCGTTCGCACCAAAGACATCCGCCCACTTCTGAAGTTGTGTGTCATCATAAAACTTACCTACGGATGATTTGAAGCTTCCGCCTGCTTCGAGCTTAACATATACCAGACCCTTTGCTCCGATCTGTGGCCGTTGCATCCATTCCGTAAGCTTCTTGATGTCTTTGTTAGAGTATTCTGATGCTTGGCCTTTAGCGCAGATTCCTGCGATCAGTTCGGAATTGTCAAACACCCCAAATCCGTGGCCTTTGGCAATGTCGTTGAGCTCGACAAAACACATATCAAAACGTACATCAGGCTTATCAGAGCCGTACTTCATCATAGCATCGTCGTAGGACATGCGTGGAAAGTCAGGAAGCTCGATTCCCTTCAGCGTACTGAACAATGACTTCGTGAGTCCCTCAAACGTATTGAGCACATCATCTCTCGTCACAAAGCTCATCTCGCAATCGATCTGTGTGAACTCCGGCTGACGGTCTGCTCGCAGGTCTTCGTCCCTGAAGCACTTGACGATCTGGAAGTACTTATCCATTCCAGCGACCATCAGTATCTGCTTGAAGGTCTGAGGGGACTGAGGGAGGGCGTAAAACTCCCCTGGATTCATACGACTCGGTACAACAAAATCCCTGGCACCTTCAGGAGTACTCTTGATAAGGACAGGAGTCTCGACTTCGACGAATCCTTCATCCCCCAGATATCTGCGTGTCTCAAGAGCGAGCTTACTTCGGAAGATGAGATTGTCTCGGACGATGTTTCGACGGATATCGAGATACCTATACTTCATTCGTAGATCGTCCCCACCATCTGTTTCATCTTCGATGGTGAATGGCGGAACCTTACTCTCGTTTAGCACCTCGAGTGTCTTGGTCTCGATCTCAACCTCTCCGGTCGCGCGATTAGGATTCTTGTTACTACGTTCTCTGACAGTTCCCGTGATACGGATAACGTCCTCTCGACCGAGCTTGCGAGCTTCGGCACAGAGGTCTGGATCATCCTCCATGTTAAATACAATCTGCGTGATGCCATACCGATCTCTTAGATCGATAAAGGTCATCCCTCCAAAGTCTCTACTGGTCTGAAGCCATCCGCTAAGCGTGACATGCACTCCTACATCTGATATCCGCAGTTGACCACAGTTATGTGTCCGATACATAAGCTCTTTCCGATGATGAAGGAGCAAACATAGGAGATTGATATGAAGGGCTCAGAGCTGGAATGATCAACCCAGATTTCTTTTGCTTTGGCCAGTCTTATCGGATAAGCGATCTTCTATCTACTAAAGCGAAAGATCCGATCACAACCACGGTCAGTACGTGCTGCCAACCAGTCCAAAAAACGACCATTATTGATGATGTCGTAGTCCGTTACGATTCCATTGATGGTATCTGTGGTTCTTACTTGATCACCGACAAAGGCATATGTCCCTCGCTCTGTGAATACTTCAGTGTCGACCACTGTGCCATTCACATCGATAGTATTGACTTGCTCAAATGTGAACTCGTCGGGAGTGAAGACGATCGTAAACTCAGAACAAGTTCGCTCATCACCGATAGTAACACAGATGCCTATGCCGGCGTTGTCGAAGCTGACATTGTCATTGGGATCTGTGCAGTTATCGTCACGGCCAGAGTCAAGTGTATAAGTGCCGATGATGTCCGGAGTCGAGGGCATGATCGGTTCTTCTTCCTCCGAAGAGCAAGCATAGATGATGAACATGAAAAGGAAAAGTAATACGGATGATAGGTGTCTCATGATTTGATGCTTTTTTGAATGGCAATTTGGCACCCACACCTTCTTGGTACGCTATACCCAGGGATAGTTGTGCCTTTGCTTCTCTTCCGCTCCGTGAAGACTTTTAAATATTCCTTATCCATGAGCCCTATCCATATTGAGTCGTTGGTCCTTGTACCTTTGGCGATAACCTAATGGTAAGTCATATTCATGCAGTATAAATCTGACGTAGAGGCGGTAGATGGGTTAGCGCAGGCATTCCAAGATCTCACATCGGAGATTGGGAAGGTCATTGTCGGCCAAGAGGAAGTTGTTAAGTCGGTCCTCATCTCCATGTTTAGTAATGGACACAGTCTGTTAGTCGGGGTTCCTGGATTGGCAAAAACCCTATTAGTCAGCACAATCGCGGAGGTCTTAGATCTCGATTTCAAGCGAATCCAATTCACCCCAGACTTGATGCCCTCTGATATCACAGGATCAGAAGTATTAGATGACAATCGGCAATTCAAGTTCAACAAGGGACCTCTGTTTGCCAATATCGTTCTGGCCGATGAGATCAACAGGACACCTCCCAAAACGCAAGCGGCCCTCTTAGAGGCTATGCAGGAGCGCAGCGTGACCGTAGCAGGTGAACGTTTCATTTTACCAAAACCGTTCTTCGTCTTGGCCACTCAGAATCCAATCGAACAAGAAGGAACGTACCCGCTCCCAGAGGCACAATTGGATCGATTCATGTTCAATATTCCCTTGACCTATCCGACTTACGAACAGGAGGTACAAGTCGTAAAGAATACCACATCAACTCACAAAGCAGAATTAGAGAATGTCTTGACAGCGGAGCAGATCTTGTTCTTTCAGGACCTCATTCGCAAGGTTCCCGTCTCTGATAATGTGCTGGAGTATGCTGTTTCCTTAGCATCCAAGACCCGACCTGGTACCGAGCGGGCAGCTGATGTTGTTAACAAGTATATCGGTTGGGGAGCTGGGCCACGTGCATCTCAGTATCTACTATTAGGTGCCAAGTGTCATGCAGCCATCGAAGGAAAATACAGTCCCGATATCGCCGATGTTAAGCACATCGCTAACAACATTCTTAGACATCGCATTGTACGCAACTACAAGGCGGAAGCTGAGGGAATTAGCGAAGAAAACATCATCGAACAACTGTTATAATGTGCTTAACACGCACCTCGGGACTGGGTAACCTCATCTTAAGGCCAGAATGAATTTCATCCGAATGACCCGTCAATTGTCCTTTTTACATAGCGTGGCATTGTTAGTCCTGCTTCTCATCGCGTGCAATTCGCCAAGTGGGGATTCTCGGTTCAAGGTGAAAAGCAAGGCGCTCGGAGTGATGAATGATCTTGTCATCGTCAGTGACGATACAGTCTTGCAGACTGCGATCGCGGATACTATAGAGAAGTACTATGTGGGTTTTTACCCCATTACACCTCGACCAGAGCCAATCTTTGATGTTCGCTACTACACATTACAAGAACTCAACTCCGAACCTCTTCGCAAGGAGCTCCGAACATACCTCGTCCTCTGCGATCTCAGCGACGAGGACTCCCCAATCACAAGGATGGTCAGAGAAGACCTTGGCTCTGAACGAGTCCTTCGTGCTGCGCAAGAAGACAACTACAACACCTCAATCGGGCGTGATAAGTGGGCGACAGGACAAATTGTGATGTACGTATTTGCCAATGGTGTAGAAAACTTAGGCAAGGCGTTAGCTGATAATTTTGACGCCATCGCAGCACGGATTAATGACCACGACAGCCAACAATTATTCCAGCTGACCTACGGGCGTGGAGAGAATCGTGGTCTGGCCAATGAGCTCCGGGAGAGGTTTGGTGCCACCATTTTGTTTCCCAATGATTATCGAGAAGCTCTGGATATGGAGAGTCTCAATGGAATGAGGTGGATGCGTAAGGATACCAAGGATGGAGCTGCGAACATAGCTATCACAACATATGACTATACCGGACCAGAAATGTTGACCAAGGAAGCTGCAAAGGCCCGGTTCAACAATTTTGGGCTCAACGTAAGCAGTTCCGAGCCCAACACTTATGTGGTAATTAATGATGTCGATTTGCCCATGCTGACCTTTGATCGAATCCAGGACAACCACTTCATGAGAGAATATAGAGGTATCTGGGAAATGGAAAATGATTTTCTCGGTGGCCCCTTTCAATCCTATGCAATCGTTAATGAAGAGGAGGGTAAACTACTATCGATTGACGCCTTCATCTACGATCCCAAGAATGAAAAGCGCAACATGATGCAACAGATCGACGCTATCGTGAAGCGCATCACATGGTAGATCGCCTTCTCTCACGTAGGTATCCAGCAAAAGTCTTGCTCTTTGGTGAGTACAGCGTACTCATAGGTGGACAGGCCATCGCCACCCCATATCCTTACTATAGTGGCCGCTGGATCAGGGATCAAGTCAGTTCATTCGATAAATACCCGTGGTTTAGAGACTGGGTGGAATACTTGACCACACAATGTCAGTTCTTGGATGTGCGCCGGCTGTCAGGGTCTCCAGATCAAATTTCGCTTCAGGCAGAGATCCCTCAGGGCTGTGGCTTAGGAAGCAGTGGAGTACTCACTGCGGCTGTCTATGACTGGTTATGCACAGATGAGACTAAGGACTTGTCTGAGTTAGCTCCACGGTTGGGACTGATGGAGAGCTTTTTTCATGGAAGAAGTTCAGGATTAGATCCAATGGTCTCCTTTCTGAATACTCCAGTTGTCAAACATTCCGATGGCAGTTACGGCAGAGCTAATGAGATTCATGACATAGGTTGCAACGTGTATCTACTGGATAGCGGAGTACTTCGCTCTGGGAAGGAGTTCATTCAGACCTTCTTGGGCCAGGCCGCACTTGATCCAGAGTCATATGGGGGTTACAAGTCCTTATCTAATGTGCTTGTACAATCTATCCGCGATAAGCTGCAGCTCAACTTTGACGACGTAGTGCAGCTGAGTGAATTCCAATATGAGCTATTTCGTCCGATGATCATTCCAGAACTTCAGGCACCTTGGCAGGTTGGATTAGAAGGAGGAGAATACGCCATTAAGCTATGTGGTGCCGGCGGTGGAGGCTATTACCTTGTATTTTCGAAGGAGGCACGCACCTCTCTCATGGGCTACACGTTGTATACCGTGATATAAACCCCCTTTATCTCCGGGCCAATTATCTGAAGACGTCATAATCTATATCTATGGTTCGCATGTTTCTGGTATTCGTGGTCAGTCTGAGCTGTCATGTGGTGTTCGCACAAAAGAATAATGCCAAGTTGGCTCAACACTACTTCAGAGTAGGTGAGTATGAAAAATCTGCCCAGCTCTACAAGGAACTATCTCAACAGGTAGGATTTAACGAATACTACTTCAACCAATACATCGAGTCACTAATGGCGCTGGATGACTATGAACAGGCTGGTGACCAAATCCAATCGACTCTCAAAAAATATCCAGGCCAGATACCTCTTTATGTGACATATGGTAATCTCCTCGAACGACAGTCGATGACTGTTGACGCGGAACAGCAATATCGAAAGGCGATCGAAATGGTTCCTGCAGATAGAGGGCTCCTCAACAATCTCGGTAACTCCTTCATGCGGTTAACGAAGTATGATCTTGCCCTCGAGGTATTCGAAAAAGGTAACCGTCTGCTTAAAGATCCTTCGCTCTTCGCCTATAATCTGGCCGAGATCTATCGTCGAAAGAACGAGGTAGAGCCTATGATCCAGAACTATCTCAATAGTCATCTCGCGACAAGCGAGCGCATGAGCTCTGTCCAAAACTACTTTGCCAAATACTTGAGCGGAGATGCGAGTTACGAGGTCCTGCGTAAGCAGCTATATGCTAAGGTTCAGGAGCAACCAGATAATATCTTCTACCCTGAGATGATCCAGTGGGTATTCGTCACGCGCAAGAAATATGATCGTGCGCTACGTCAAGCACGTGCTCTGGACCGCCGTCTACAAGAGAATGGTAGCCGAATTTATAGCATCGCCCAGATCGCCTCTAATGGCCGTGACTACGACACTGCTATCAAAGCCTACCAATACATCCTGGAGGAGAAGGATGCCACATCGTCGTACTATGTAGATTCTAAACGAGAGCTACTCGAAGCAAAACGAATGAAATTGGTTCGCTCAGGTGACTATACTCAAGAAGAGTTAGCTCAACTAAGGACCGAATACATTGCCTTCTTAGATGAAATGGGACGCGGTAAAAATACTGCCTTTATGATGCTCGAGTTAGCCCAACTCGAAGGGCTCTACTTGAATGATCTACCTCAAGCCATCGAAACGCTGAATACGTTGATCGATATGCCAGGTGCAAACGCCTATGTGACTGCAAATGCAAAACTGGAATTAGGTGACTACTATCTCATGAAGGGTGAAGTATGGGATGCGACACTCCTTTATTCTCAGGTTGATAAGCAGTTCAAAGAAGACTTTCTGGGAGAGAAGGCCAGGTTTAAAAATGCAAAGCTCAGCTACTTTGTCGGTGATTTTGATTGGGCTCAAGAGCAGTTTGACATCCTCAAGAGAGCGACGACTAAGTTGATCGCCAATGATGCCATCGACTTGTCTGTTTTCATCATGGACAATGCGAATCTGGATACGACATATCTGCCGATGGCTCTCTACAGCGAAAGTGAACTACTTTTTTTCCAGAATCGAATCGAAGAAGGATTTGCCAAACTGGATAGCATCAACCTGCTGTTTCCAAATCATGGCTTAGAAGATGATGTTTACTTCGCTAAGGCGCAGCAATACGAGCGTCAGAAGGACTACGATCAGGCCTCGATACTTTATCAGAAGATCATCGACAACTTCGGCGAGGAGATTCGCGCCGACAATGCCATCTATGCTCTGGCCCAGCTTAACGAGAAACACTTTGCAAATCCAGAGGAGGCGATGAGATTATATGAGAGACTTTTCATCGACTACAGCGACAGCACATTTAGCATCGATGCGCGAAAACGGTTTCGTGATCTGCGTGGAGATAATATCCAATAGCCAATGGTTAACCTGACGGGGCGCACCTATACACTGGGTAGCATCGCTAATATTCCCATCAAGGTGCATTGGTCGTTTGGATTGTTGATACTGTTTGTTGGCTACATCGCATATAGCAATGACATTCCTCAAAGCGACTTAGGGTGGTTCTTTGGATATGTAGGAGTTCTATTTGTCTTTGTCATCATGCATGAATTTGGTCATGCACTGATGGCTCGTTCTTATGGAGTAGAAACAAAGGATGTCATCATCTCACCTATCGGTGGCGTCGCACGACTACAATCCATGCCCGACCTTCCGAGTCAGGAACTAATGATCGCCATTGCAGGACCTGGGGTCAACGTAGTACTACTCATCCTTCTGATTGGTATTCAGCTGATCAGTCAACATGAATTATTGCCAGATGCGAATCAGTTTATGATCAGCAGTTCTGAAGATTTCATCGGCTATCTGATCTGGATCAACATCGCTCTTGTAGGCTTTAATATGATACCAGCCTTCCCAATGGATGGTGGCAGAGTGCTACGTGCAGCTCTGGCGATGGGTCTTCAGGATCGCCTTAGAGCCACTCGGATAGCTTCGATCATTGGACAATTGTTCGCGGTTGTCTTTGTTGGTTTGGGTCTTTTTGCTAATCAGTATGTCCTAATGTTCGTGGGCATCTTCGTCTTTGTCACTGCACGTACAGAGTACCGTCAGATGAGGCTTTTGTCTCGTCTCCAATCAACAACCGTACGCCAGGTCATGCGTAGAGAATTTACAATTCTCCACCCTGAAGAGCCCATATCCAAAGCATTTGATATTTCACCCAATCGGAGTTTTTTGGTCGTTGATAGTAGTGATCAAGTTGTCGGCGCTGTACCGGAGCTTTTTGTAAATGACGCAAGGCAGAATAATGAAGGTCATCTCCAAGTCAGGCACCGTATGAGCACGTCTATCGGCAACCTTGGTCCTGAAATGTCCCTGGAAACTGCGTTTAATGCAATGAATCAATTGGGATGGACGATCGCCCCTGTATTAGATAGCAACTCTCTCATCATCGGGGTGATTGATCGGTCGATACTCGAGCGCTACTTCAGAAGTCATTAAGCGATTTCCCCTTCGCTCTCGATAATCACTTGATCCACTTGATCCTCTGTCATTTCATCAAAGTCTTGTCGAGACCGAACGATATCGATGGCATTGTAAATCGCCTCCCTGAATGACGTAGGATCTGCGATATTCCGACCCACGATATCATAACCAGTACCATGATCTGGTGAGGTTCTGACTACGCTGAGACCTGCTGTAAAATTCACCCCTCTACCAAATGACAACGCCTTAAACGGGATGAGCCCTTGATCGTGATACATTGCCAAAATAGCGTCACACTTGGTGTGGAGTCCCTTGCCAAAAAAACCATCCGCAGAATATGGTCCAAGAACAAGCTTACCCTTCTTTTTAAGTTCGAGGATAATGGGTTTGATAATTTCTTCGTCTTCGAGGCCTATCTCGCCATTATCTCCTGCATGCGGGTTAAGCCCAAGTACACCTATCGTTGGCTTTTCAATACCAAAATCTATGCGTAAAGACTGTTCCAATGCAGTGATGCACGCTCTCACTCGCTCGCGAGTCACTAAGTCGGCAACCTGGGATATCGGAACATGCGTACTCACGACAGCTACCTTCATCTTATCAGAGACCAGCATCATTAGTTCCTGGCCAAGCGAACCTACCTTCTCCGCTATGAACTCTGTGTGACCCAAATAAGGGAAATCGGCGAGTTTCATCGCATGCTTGTTGATAGGAGCAGTCACCAATGCGTCTATATGACCCTCCTGAAGGTCAGTGACTGCACGATCTAAGGCAGTATGTGCACACTGACCCCCGCTTTGGGTGGGCTGGCCAAGGTCGATATCTACCGTCTCGCTCCAACAATTGATCACATTGATCTTGTTTGGGGACACCTTAGTAGCATCGGATGTAGTAACGAAGTGAAAACCGTTGTCTTGGACAATGTTCTTATGATAGCCAAGCACTTTGGACGAACCATAAATCACGGGCGTACACTCATTCAGCATCATCTCATTGGATAGGGACTTGATGATGACTTCAGGGCCAATACCATTTATATCTCCTATCGTAATCCCAACCTTAATCTTTGCCATAGCCTCCAGTAATTCGCTGGCGAAGATAAGTGCCTTTTTACTGGATACTATTCATGCCTCAGCACCTACCCCCCTTTAGATTACCATGCCGGCACCCACAGTATTATTTGTGAATTCATCTATGAGTATGACACTGCCAGTGATCCTATTCTGGCGATACTCGTCAGTGAACAGCGGCTTTGTCGTTCTGAGCACTACTCGGGCGATATCATTCATCCCGATTGACTTGTCATCTTGGAGTCGATGCAGTGTGTTAATATCAAGCTTATAGCGAATGTCCTTTACTATGCACCTCGCCTGCTGGGTGGTATGCTGTATGGTATACTTGCCATTATGTTGTAATGGCTTTGTACCATCAAACCAACAGAGCATGATGTCCAAGTCTTGCGTCACCTTAGGCTTATTGTTGATTCGGACGATCATATCTCCCCTACTGAGGTCGTAATCATCTGTTAGTTCGATATTGACAGATTGAGGTGGGAATGCTTGGTCTTGGTCTCCATCGGCGCCATGGATACTCTTGATCTTTGAGTTAAACCCAGATGGCAATAGGCAGACTTCATCTCCGACTTTCATGACACCTCCTGCCAATCGCCCGGCGTATCCTCTGAAATCGTGAAATTCATCGTTATATGGTCGCACAACATACTGTATCGGAAACCTTACATCAATGAAGTTGTGGTCACTGGCGATATGGACATTCTCGAGATAATACATCAGCGTGGGTCCCTCGTACCATGGAGTGCGATCTGATCGGTTAACTACGTTATCGCCGATAAGCGCTGATATGGGTATGAAGTGAACATCTTTGACATCGAGCTTCGCTGCAAAACCCTCAAACTCCTCTTGTATCTCGTCATATCGCTCCTGCGAGTAGTCGACCAAGTCCATTTTATTCACACAGACCACGATATGGGGGATTTGAAGGAGGGATGCGATGATAGCATGTCTTCGAGTTTGGTCTTGGACACCGTTACGCGCATCTACTAAGATCAACGCGACATTGGCAGTAGAGGCTCCAGTAACCATGTTGCGTGTATACTGAATGTGACCTGGTGTGTCCGCTATGATAAACTTTCGCTTAGGCGTACTAAAATAGCGGTAGGCCACATCGATGGTGATTCCTTGCTCACGCTCTGACTTAAGACCATCGGTCAGGAGTGCAAGATTGACCCCTTCCTCGCCGCGACGTGCTGAGGTCTCTTTGATCTGGTCATATTGGTCTTGGAAGATGCTCTTGCTATCGTACAGTAGCCGCCCGATCAATGTGGATTTCCCATCATCGACGCTTCCCGCAGTAGTAAATCGCAGTAATTCTGTATTGGATTCTTTCATAGTAAGTAGTCGTAGATAATGGTTAGAAGTAACCTTGTTTTTTGCGATCCTCCATAGCTGTCTCGCTACGCTTATCATCCGTACGGCCACCACGCTCAGTCATTCTGGTCGTTGCTACCTCGGCGATGATATCCTCTGTAGTTTTTGCCTCGGATCTCCACACCCCGGTGCACGTCATGTCACCTATGGTACGGCACCTTACGGTTGCTTTGAAGACCGTCTCCTCTGGGCGCTTTTGGATGTAATCACAATCGGCGAGCAGTGTTCCATCTCGTTCAAAAACATCGCGTTCGTGAGCATAATAGAGTGAGGGAAGTTCCACTTTCTCCTCTGCTAAATACTGCCACACATCAAGCTCGGTCCAATTAGATATCGGAAACACCCGAAAGTGCTCTCCCATTTGCTTCTTCCCGTTGAATAGGTTCCATAGCTCCGGACGTTGGTTTTTTGGATCCCATTGGCCAAACTCATCTCGATGAGAAAAGAAACGTTCTTTCGCTCTTGCTTTTTCTTCGTCTCGACGAGCTCCTCCAAGAGCGGCGTCATATTTGCCTTTTTCCAGTTCTTCTAAGAGTACAGCCGTCTGGAGGCCATTTCTGCTTGCATTAAAGCCTTTCTCCTCAACTGCTTTGCCAGCCGCGATGGCATCTTCTACGGATCCCACGATGAGTTTGGCTCCTATGCGCTTTACGAGATCATCTCGATAGGTGAGCGTCTCAGGAAAGTTGTGCCCTGTATCAATATGGAGTAGTGGAAAAGGTATGGCTGCTGGATAGAACGCCTTATATGCCAAGTGAACCATGAGGATCGAGTCCTTCCCTCCTGAGAACATCAGAACTGGTCGCTCAAACTGAGCAGCGACTTCCCTCATGATAAAGATGCTCTCTGCTTCGAGCTCCTTTAGATGGCTGATTTGATAATTCATAGGTTATCGTTTCTGTCTTTATGGTTTCACCTTCTGTATGACGAAAGAGGCGAGCTTTTGGACGCTTTGTTCGATGGTTTGTTGTGCTGTTAGTATCGATATTGCCGGCGATACCGGCGGCTCATATGGGCTATCTATGCCTGTGAATCCCTTTATCTCACCAGCTCGAGCCTTCTTGTATAGCCCCTTGACGTCTCGTGATTCGCACGTGTCAAGTGGCGTATCGATAAATACCTCAGTGAAATCTACTGGGCCGATAATATCGGAGGCCATGCTTCGTATCGCGATAGTCGGGCTGATGAACGAGCAGAGCGTAATGATGCCACTGCGTGTGTAGAGTTTGGCGACCTCAGAGATGCGGCGGATGTTCTCCAGACGGTCTTCCATGCTGAAACCTAAATTCCCACAAATTCCACTGCGCATGTTGTCTCCGTCGATGACTTGGGCGAAATAGCCCTGGTCAAACAAATGGCGTTCCACACCCTTGGCGATAGTACTCTTGCCTGAGCCAGACAACCCTGTCAGCCAAAAGACGTGCGCATTCTGATTAAGAAATCGTTGGCGCTCATCTCGAGAGACCAATTGGTCATAAATCGGGTGGATGTGATCAGGCAAGCTCTTCAGGTTTTTGACCGAATAATTTTCTGACCGCCCCACGTGGAACTTGCTGCCATATGCGCTCGTGCAAATAGTAGAGCAGCAGCTTCACAAAAAATTCAATTCCTGTTACGGTAAGTGCAGTCTCCATGTCTCCAGTGGTGAAATAGGTGATAACGAGAATAGTAGCTGAAGCCACAACCCTCCATGTGAGTCCCTTGATGATGCTACGGAGATGAGATTCTTTGTGCGGAGTTGACATATAATGATGATCGAACATCCAAAAGAAGCGCGAAACTACCGCTTTTTGCATCGTGCGATCCAACCGTAAGATTTCGACAAGATCCATATCAGCTTGGATCATTACTGGTCAACAACATCCACTAAAGTTGACTTTACTTGCAGCATGAATGCTACTATAATTACTGTCGGAGATGAGTTGCTTAATGGCCAAACCGTCGATACAAATGCGGCTTGGTTAGGTCAAGAGCTAAACGGTATTGGTTACGACATTGTGCAGCGATTAACCGTCAGGGACCAAAAGGACGACATTGTACATGCCATAGGTCTGGCCTTTGAAAAAAGTGATCTGGCGATCATGACTGGTGGGCTTGGTCCGACTAAAGATGACGTCACAAAAACAGCAATTGCCGCCTATTTCGATGACCAAATGGTTTTTGATGAGGCTACTTATCAACGGATCCTTGACTTATTCCGACGCATCAATCGAACACCAACTGAACTTCACCGTGAACAATGCTACATGCCGGCATCCGCTACGATGCTCGAGAATAACCGAGGTACTGCACCTGGAATGTGGATAGAACGTGACGGAAAAGTTCTGATCTCCATGCCAGGAGTCCCAAGAGAAATGAAAGGTATCATGAGAGATCATGGCTTACGCCTTCTTTCGAATCGCTCGGATACGTACGTCAATCACTATATCATTCGTACAGCCGGTGTCGCTGAGAGTTTTTTGGCAGAGGATATCGAAGACATTGTCGCTGATTTCCCTGATGGTCTCACCATCGCATATCTACCCGGTCTGGCAACAGTCAAGCTGCGCCTAACCGTCAAAGGTCATGATCGAGAACGTCTGGAGCAACAACTCCAGAAGTACGGTAATCGCGTTCGAGACCGCGTGCAACGATGGGTCTTTGCCATCGGTAGCCAAACGCTTCCAGAGGTGATCGGTACTATCTGCAAATCAAAGCAGTTGACCATCGGAACATGCGAAAGTTGTACTGGTGGACAAGTCGCACATCAATTAGTCTCCATCCCTGGTAGTTCTGCCTATTATAGAGGCAGTATCGTCTCATACTCGAATGAATTAAAACAAGACCTACTTCATATCGACCCTGAGGTAATAGCTAAACATGGTGCAGTAAGCGAAGCCACAGTGCGTGCGATGACTTCGGGAGGACTTAAGACACTGGGAGTCGATGCTGTCGTCGCCATCTCTGGCATCGCCGGACCAACAGGTGGCACTCCAGAAAAACCAGTTGGCACAGTTTGGATCGCCGTCGGTAATCGGTCAGAGACCATTGCTAAGAAATATCAACTCGGCAAGGATCGTGAAATGAATATCGACTATGCCTCATCCATCGCCTTAAACCAGCTTCGCTTATTACTGCGCTCCATGACTGCACGATAATGGTGCCATTGAGCCCTACCACCAGGTAGCAAAGTCCTCTTTTGTCAAACTCCTCGCTCCAGAAGTAAGGCCAGATAGAGAAGGACAATACCTTTGCCTTAAGCAAAACAGAGTTCATGTCTCTCACGACCCGCCAAATCGTTAAAACCGAACAAAAGGCTCTCGAGATTAACCTCAATGATCGGATCTATGGCACTTTCGCTGAGATCGGTGCTGGACAAGAAGTGGCACGGCACTTTTTTCAGGTGGGGGCAGCTGCTGGCACCATCGCCAAGACGATGTCAGCATATGACAAGACCTACTCCGACGCCATCTATGGGCAAGAAGGTAATCGTAGGTACGTATCTGAGGGAAGACTATACAAGATGCTTGATCATGAGTACGAACTCATCCGTGAGCGTCTGATGGAGACACGCGAGGATGCCCAGTATTTTGTGTTTGCAGATACAGTGTCGGCGATCAACTATGCTCGCACCATCAAGGGCAATGGATGGATGGGCGTGCGATTTCAGCATCAAGATGGCTCTCCACCAAGCGATATTGTCATGCATGTTAAGATGCTCGACAAAAACAATCGTCAGCAGCAAGAAGCCATTGGTGTTTTGGGGGTTAACCTCATCTATGCTTGCTACTATTATCGGGATGACCTGGAGACCTTCATTGTCTCACTAATCGATGGTCTAAAGAGCCGAATACAGGTAGATCTCCTACGTACGACTGGAGATGCCTTTGCTCACTTTGATGATCGGTTGTCATGTCTATATCTCGTGAAGCATGATCTAACTGAGGTGGCAATGTTTGACCATAATAAAGTCAGTAGACATCCATCTGAGTTTCTCTATCGAAAGGATCTGATGGTCGTTAGAGGTCACTTTCGGCCTCCGACTTTAGTCACCATGGATGCGCTGAATAAATCCTTTGACCAGTTCAAGAATGAGCCCCATTCTGATCCAGATAGTTGTCGTCTTGTCGCGGAGATTACGATGGATAACCTACAGCGTTTTGGTCCCCTGGACACGAAGGACTTCTTAGACCGGACGGAGATGCTGTGCGCGCTTGGCCTCACAGTGATCATCTCTGATTGCACCGACTACTTCACTCTCATCAATTATCTCTCTGATCACAAAATCCAACGTCTCGGTATCGTCATAGGCGTCCATGAGTTAGCAGCCATCATCAAGGAGAAGTACGAAGAACATCATGAGGGCCGTCTGCTTACCGCCTTTGGAGAGCTATTTAGTTCGGGTATCACGGTCTACGCATATCCCGCATTAGAGCGAGAAGGCGATGCTATACTCAAAGTGGAAGATATGCCTGTACCAGAAGGGATGAAGTTCCTGTATCAACACATCATCCAAAGTGGACACATCACCAATGTGAACAATCCAAATGAGGACAACCTCCACATTATCCCTTACAAGGTGTTTGATGCCATCACTTCAGGTTCCAAGGGATGGGAAGAGTGTTTACCTGAGATGTTACCTTCATTAATTAAGTCAAAACGCATTTTTGGATATGAGAAGGACACCATTGAAGCCTAACATCCTTTTCGCACTTCTCGTAGCAAGCTTCTTCACGGCCTGCACATCCAACTCCAAACAAGCACCTATCGCCGAACAACAAACACAGACAGAAAACATGCCATCCTGGATCACTACATCTTATGTGATGGGGCATTTTGATCCGGCAGACCATCCCGACTTTGCTGCTATACCAACATCATTAGCAGATCGGGAGGGACTCTTTTTGCGGAAGGAAGTCTTGGATGCTTTTATTCAGATGCACGACACGGCGCTTGATGCAGGACACAAGATGTTCATCCGTAGCGCAACCAGGAACTTCGATTATCAAAAAGGAATCTGGACCCGCAAATGGAGTGGTGAGACTGGTCTCTCTGATGGAACAAGAGCATCTGCTATCGCTGACCCTGTTGAGCGGAGCAAAAAGATCCTGAGATACAGTTCTATGCCAGGCACTTCTCGACATCATTGGGGTACGGATCTCGATATCAATAGCTTTGACAATGATTACTTCGAGACAGGTCCAGGAGCTGAATTATATCAATGGATGAAGGCTAATGCCAAGGAGTTCGGATTTTGTCAGCCATACACGGCCAAAACCGATGGGCGAACAGGATACGAAGAGGAGCGATGGCATTGGTCGTATACACCTACTTCTGAGTCAATCACAGCATATTGCAAACGCCACCTTTCTGATGATCTCATCACAGGGTTTGATGGTAGCAAGACAGCAGGACAGATTAAAGTCGTCGAGAACTATGTCCTGGGTATAAACTCAGTATGCTTATGAGTCACGTAGAAGTCGCTGTCACTGTCCAACATGACCCATCTCATGCATGGGAGTACTACTGCAACCAGACAAATCTCTGGTGGCCCGCAGCAATGCACACTGACCCTCGCACAAAACGATTCACTATCGATACATACATCGGTGGCAAGGTCTATGAAGACTTTGGTGAAGGCGGTGGGCTCATCTGGGCAGAGGTCATAGGAGTCGACTATACCCGATCTCTACAGCTAAAAGGCCACTTAACTCGACAGTTTGGGGGTCCCGTTATCACTTTTGAACGTTTTGATTTTTGTCCAAATGATGATGGCTCAACGACACTAACCTACCGCATGGACATCGTAGGAGATATAGCAGAGGCCGGTATCAAATCGTTGCAAGATGGATGGACTGATATCCTAACGAAACATTTTAAAGCGTACTGCGATCTGCATTAGCTGACGCGTCTTCCCTTCCAGATGTAGTTCTTTTGGAAGAGGGCTTGTAACCCAATGAAGACGACATAAAGGCTGTGAATGATGGATAATAGGGGCGCCATCCATATGGGATACAACGTCTTCTTCGGTGTAATAGCAGACCGATCTACGAATGCTTTCAGAGCTATGCTTACGGTCGCTATGAGCAGTCCCAATAACCCGCTCCACAGACACAGTACAAGACCAACCACGAACATTATCTGAACGACATAAAGTGAAGTCCAGAGATAGAGTAGTCCGCGATGTTTATATCCTGTTGTCTTAGTTGCCCACCGGACTCGTTGGCGGAAGAAACTCGTCCAGGTGTCTTCGGCCGGAGTTAGCACAGCAGCGGATGTATTTACGCAGAATTCAACTTTGGCATCTTGATTAGCCGCCCACTGTACAAAAGCGACATCATCCCCGGAAGCCAGAGAATAATCCATCTGCTTTGCATAACGCAGATAATCCTCTTTGCGGAAGGCCATATTCGCCGCATTGGCAGAATACCAGTATCCATTGTGAATACCCGCTTGTGTTGTCATCATCGTTGCCCTTACATCATGTGCTTGGAGATGACCGAGGAGGCTGGAGTCATGTGATAGTTGAATGGTGCCTGTAACGATATCAGCGTGCTGCAAATGGTGCACCATATGATTCACCCAGTATCTCCCCGGTTCACAGTCTGCATCTGTTGTTAGGATTATCGGATAGCTTGCCTGGCTGATACCAAGGTGCTGTCCTGCTTTCTTGAAGGCCTTATGCGAAACGTCTGAGATATGTTCACGCAGTTGTAGCACCCGAAGATTAGAGATGTCCAAGCTGCGTGCCACGTTTACCGTACGATCTTCACTATGATCATCGACCAAAATGATCTCATGTTGCCCATACACAGATGCACTATCATGGACGGCCCGGAGTGTTTTTGCTATATGGTGCTCTTCATTTCGGGCCACAATGACAATAGAACAACCGTCCGAGGTGGAGAGCTGAACTACTTCTGGGTCTGTCGGCCAAACGGATCTTATGTACCAGAGGAAAGCGACATAAAAGACTCCGAAAAGGAACAAACATCCTGCGGCAGTAAGGATCAAGAATTCAAAATGTCACGATAGTCATCCTCGATCTTCCGTCGCTGTGCATTAACATCCTCTAAATCAAGAAAATTGGTTTCATCGACCTCCTCATACGGAGTGAAGGCCTGCGAATCTCCTCCAGGAAGTGCAAAACCTTTGGAAGCGAGCGCTCTCACTAATAAAAATGCCGCAACCAATGGAGCTCCGAATATTGTGAAGAGTGTAGCTGCCAATCCAAACCACACATTTCTCTTGTAAGTCTGAATGATCCACTTACCATAGCCGATGACAACTCGATAGTTGATCAACAATGCCCCGATAAATAGCACTGGAGCAATCAGGGAAAGCAGTTTCAATATGCCCTTGGCTATGAAGTAGAACAGAACTATGACCAGTACAAACACGGCCAGTAGCATGAATGGGTTGACCTTTTTCATAGTGTAGATTCTCATAGACATCCTCTCAAGTATATATGGATACTTAAGTGAATGTTGAGCTCATGGATGAACTTCGGTTTGTTATCGACAAGAAAGGTAAAGGTTGTTAATGCATTGATGTGACCAAATGCCCCATCATGAGTTGAAGAAACATGAGGATACAATCACATCGCCACTACCTTCCGCACCGCACTAACCCGATCATGCACGTCCATTTTGTCAAAAATCTTTTTGATGTGTGCCTTGACGGTATTCACGGAGATGAAGCGACGCTCCCCAATCTGGCGATTATTGAGTCCATCAATAAGATCCATGAAGATCTCGTATTCACGATCACTTAGTGGTTGATGACAAGCCTTATTCACGATTTCGTGGGTAAGCTGTGTCCGCTTGAGATCCTCACTATGGTTGTGAAGAGCAATCTCGATAGATGAGATCAGATCCGCCTCCTTGAATGGTTTGACGATGTATCCACGCGGCCGTGTTTGCTTGGCTCGTGCTAACGTGTCGCGGTCTGAGTGTGACGTAAGGTAGATGAAAGGGACATGGTGATGGTCATGAATCACTTGCCCTACTTGGATGCCATCTCGTTGTCCTCGGATATTGATATCAAGTAGGACCAAATCTGGTTTGTGCCGATAGATTTCATCGATGGCCGTCTCACTATCATAACAGGTAGCACAGACACTATACCCTAAATCGATAAGAGTGTCTTTGATGTCCTCGACGATGATAACCTCGTCCTCCACGATCAGGATGCGAAAATCATGTGGGCTTTCCATGGCTCAAAAGATAGGCTCAGCGCTGCGATAACTACACCACTCTTCGACACAATCCAAGTAATCAGCACCAAAATCACCCAGGTGGGTAATGAATCTGGCCACTTCCACCTACCACATTAGCGTCATCAATCACCGAGATGTCTGAAGAAAGCCCGGCGGATCTCCAACAACGGTTGGCCATGTCAGTGTGGAGAGAAACACTCTACGAAGGGTATCTGCATGTCACTCATCAAGAGCTACAGGAGCTGGATGACATCCTTTCTAAATCCAATACCACTAACCATGAATCACCTGGTCGTATCTGAGCGAGAGAGAGAAGTACTGAGACTGATCGCCTATGAGTATACCTCTAAGGAGATCGCGAGCATGCTATACATCAGCCCGCACACGACGATCAGCCATCGCAAGAATCTCATGGAAAAACTGGATGTCCGCAATACAGCTGGGTTAGTCAGACGTGCCTTCGAAACTGGAATCCTATCACTAACACAAACATCGTAATGCAATGAAACCAATATTTACTTTTCTCCTATTGACTGCATGTGCTATCTCTACTCATGCACAACAAGAAATTGATTTTACCTCTTCAGGTAGTATCCCCATCCTCAAGCTGAACCAAACCACTTCTGGAGATCAATATGCCAGACTTTGGTTCGTGACCGAAGGTCAACCTGAAATCTGGACGATCCGGGCTGGCACTGATGGGTCAAGTGAGTCCGATCTGGA
This sequence comes from Bacteroidota bacterium, assembly GCA_038523965.1. GTDB lineage: Bacteria > Bacteroidota > Bacteroidia > Chitinophagales > Saprospiraceae > JAJRXG01. The sequence continues at coordinate 8,972 of JBCBIX010000016.1, read as the reverse complement.
CATTCGATTTTTCGATGGATCAGATGGCAATTCATTATTTAAGATCGATGGCGATGATGAGGAGTCCTTTTTCAAAACAGACCTTGATGTTGATGGTAAGGCGAGCTTCCACCGCACTGACAACCTCGAGCAGCGTGTGGATATCATTACTTCTGGGGCTAATGCAGACAGTAAGCTCCGTCTCGGCAGCGGTGGTTCGGCCAGTGCTACCATAGGCTGGGACCCGGGAGACGACGCGATCAAATTGATTCCTGACCCATTTTCGTTCACCAATAATGGTCTCATTATCAAGGACGATACTGGAGGTGTACGATATGGTTTCAACACATCACCCAATGACAATGATCGCGTTCGCATAGCCTATGATTCGCAAAATCAAAATGAAGCACACCTCAACCTTATTTCTACCGGAAGTGGTGATCTCGCAAGGCTTGCTCTCAGTGAAGGAGATAACTCCTTTCTATTGGCTGGGGGTAATGATGGCTTAGATCCGCGTCTATACATAACCCATAATGACGATGGCACACCCATCCGTCTCATGACCTTTGAAGGGGATACGAAGCGTGTCAAAGTGGGTAAAAACCTGATTTTGGATCCAGATGCGTTTGCAAAAGGAGCTCAAATCTCACTACAAGACAGCTCTGGAAATAACAAAGTAAGACTCTTTGCAATACCGAATTCGACTAACCCTGGGGGGTTCATGAGCATGTTTAACTCCAGCGACAACAGGACCATAACCGTGATCGCTAATGATGCTCAGTCTGCTGGACGCATAGATCTGGGTACCAGTGATGGTGTCGATAATATCATTCTTGATGCAGACATCGGCAGTGGCGTCTCTCAGATATCTGTCGATCAGCTTAACCTAACTGGAGGCTCCGATTTTGCTGAGCGATTCGATATGTCTACCCTGGATGTTGAGGCTGGGTCTATCGTAAGTATCGATCCTGAACATCCCGGACAATTACGGCTATCAGATTGTGCCTATGACACCAAGGTTGCAGGTGTCGTCAGCGGAGCAAATGATATCCGTCCAGGAGTTCTTATGGGCCAAGAAGGTACCATCGCGGATGGTGAGCTTCCGGTAGCACTGAGCGGACGGGTATATGTTAGAGCCAATACAGAAAATGGGCAGATTCATCCAGGAGACATGGTGACTACTTCGTCAACACCTGGACAAGCGATGCGTGCTAATGATGCGCAACGAGCATTCGGGTCGATCATCGGTAAGGCCATGACAAGCATAGATGACCACGGCTATGTGCTTCTCTTGATTAGTCTACAGTAGATCATGAGAGTACTCGTCATTTTACTACTTCTCTCAGCCTTTCTAAAAGGACAATCGCAGGGTGATCTGACGATAAGAATTAGTGTCAAAGTATTCCTGAATCCGATTACTGGAGAGCCTGCACCCGCTTGGTCCGAATCAAAGATGGACAGCTTGATCGATCAGATGAACCTCATGCTAAGCGGTTATGGTCGTGGGATGAGGTTAGAAAACGAAGGATACTTTTATCTCGGAGGTGTTGGCGATAGTCTGTCCATACTGAACTATGATGTTCCGTTTGGGCGCGTTCGAGAATATGTGGAGGATACTGGTGAGGCTTTTCCTGATTCACTTCAGTGGCGGGATGATCACATCAACATCTACATGACCCGGAGAAGCCGAGGCAGTCTACTTGCAGGGGCATGTTCGTTTCCGACTTTCATAAGAGATGAGGCGGTAACGATCGCCATCAATGGTGGATTCACAGCGCCTACAATCCTTCACGAGTTGGGTCACTTCTTTGACCTTCGACATACTCATGAAGGCTCCGTAGACAGCACAGCCACTCCAGGCAATCAAGATGACGTGTCGGATACGCTGGCAGACCTTCGAGGTTGGAATGACTACGACGATATGGCTGACTTCCACTACGGAAAGCCCTATCTACAGTGTACGGCTGATCAACAACAGCTAATCCGCAACACCTTTGATAACGTGATGTCCTATCATGGAGACTCGACTACTGTTATGACCGAAAGACAACTGGATCGATTCCAGCAAAGCATCCGTGACTGGCAGTCGCGTCGAGACATCATCTCTGGGATTCCCTACTATGTGGATGACAACGACCCGACATCGTGCACACTATCCGGTCCAGGACCGTGTGGCTGTTCAGGAACGCCCTATGTGCCATACGAAGCACTGGATTGTGCCATCGATGCGGTATCCTCATCTGGAGGTGACATCATCGTCGTACAACCTGGTATATATGAGGTAGAGATGAAGTCATTAGCTAAGAAAGTGTTGATCACAGGTACTAATGGTGGGACTGCCATCTTGAAATGAATCATGAGATCTGGATCGCTATCCGAGCAGTAGCTTTGTTTTACGCTTGATTTCGGCATTCGCAGAGCGGCTTAATGCCACTTATACGATTGATGCCGCGAACGGTACTTATGCAGAATTTTGGATACCCTATACGAACGAGATATGATGAATTTTTCAATGACCTCAGCGATTAAGGTTTTGCTCTTATGGTCTGCACTACCCTTTTTATTCGATATACCGACCATACAAGCCCAGGATAATCGCACTAAGATCGACCTCCGCCATATGCAGTGGGACACCTTAACCGATCCGGATCGACAAGCGTTGAACCGTATCGAGTTAGGGCGCTACTACGGACGCGGGGTATCCATGGATTCGGCACTGTTCTATCTGCGCCAAGCTCCAGAATACCTGGATACAACAGAGGTTAGCCTAATCAGCGGATTGTATTATCTGGAAACAGGAAGAGTCCACAATGTCCTGGGCGATGGAGAACTTGCCCTGCACTATCTCGAGCAGGGAGAGGCCTTAGGTCTTCCTGATTCGCTCTATGAGGTGCGCATTGATATCCGTAGTTCAAAAGCTGGTGTCCTACGTAGACTCGCACGATATGAGGAGTGTACAGAACTCCTGTTAGAGGTGATCGATGAAGCCAGCGAACAACAAGACACCGGCATTGTAGCCATCAGCTATGCCGATCTGGGGTCTATCATGACGGTTACTAAAAGACCAGAGGAAGCAATTAAGTATTACGAGCGTGCCATAGAGTTACGTAAGCTTCAAGGAGAACTACGCAATAGAGCAAGAGATATCATGTCCTTAGCGACTGTATACGCCAGACAATCACAGTTTGATCAGTCTATCCCGCTTTTCAAAGAAGCCTACGAACTTAACGTAACTGCTAAAGACCGATTCGGGAGAGCCATGACAGCGTCCAATCTCGCTCTGAACTATCGAGATGTCCAGCAATATGATCAAGCAGAGCGCTACTTCGATGAAGCGATGGAGATCTATAAACAACTTAACAACCCTTATCGCATAGCGTCTACGTCCAGTATGATGTCTCAGATGTACTTCGACCGTGAGCAATACCGCAAAGTCATCTCTACTCTGGAACCGCTATATGATGACCCCATCATCCAAGAGAATTTAAGATTAGCAGGTCGCTACGCAAAAAACCTTAGCCGTGCGCATGCCGCCATCGGAAACTACAAGAAGGCACATGCCTACGTCTCCGATCAACTCACCATCCAAGACTCCATCCTGACAGATAAAATCTCTGAATCTGTGAGCTCCGCCCAGGTCAAGTACGAGACTTCACTCAAGGAAGCAGAAATCGATCGACTTGCTCTCGAGGATGAAATCAACCAAACCCGACTTCATACGCAGCGGTTAGCATTAGGAGGAGCCGGTATCGGAATCTTGGGCCTGACATTCCTTTTGTTCCGTCTTAATCGTCAGAAAAGCACGATCCAATCACAGAATAATCTGATTTCCACATCTCTACAGGAGAAAGAATTTCTGCTAAAGGAAATTCATCATCGTGTCAAAAACAATCTCCAAGTCATCTCCTCACTACTCAAACTCCAATCACGTAGCACCGAAGACCTGGCTGCCCAGCAAGCCTTGGACGAGGGAAGAAGTAGAGTTCGGTCCATGGCATTGATCCATCAGAACCTCTATCAAGAAGAACATCTCGCCGGAATCTACATCGGTAAGTACCTCCAAGAACTCGTTGATGAACTGATCGCAACGTATAAAATAGATACCAAGAAGGTCGCTATCTCTATCGATACGCCTGAGATCATACTCGATGTCGAGACTCTGGTCCCGATAGGGCTAATCACCACCGAATTGGTATCCAATTCGTTTAAATATGCCTTCACAGATGAGAGGGCTGGCCAACTGGCCATATCCATCACCGAATCTGATCAACAACTTCATCTGCGAATAGCTGATAATGGGCCTGGATATGATGTCGCGGCTGTGTCCGAACGCAGTTTTGGCCTGCGGATGGTGCGCGCCTTTGCCGATCGGCTTCAGGCCAAGTACAGCCTCTCGGGAGACGAGGGAAGTCAGTCTGATTTCTGGATCCAGGATTTTAAAAAGGTCGTTCCAACACAAGCTCCAGATCGAAATATATAGTCGTTTGGGGCTTGGACTGCTCTATGACGAGAGGCTACTTTTTCCAGATGGGTACTGTCGAACACGGCTCGCCAAACATGATTTTCTTCACGACAGGATGCAGTCTGGCCGATAGATAGGCATAGGCTCCCGGTGGCACAGGTGCATCACTACATCCCTTGATCACAACCCGCTGATCGACATAAGCTTGCGTATCCATCTCTGAGATAGTTTTCTTGTAATGATGATTTAGAAATGCCTCTCTGCTTCCTACAAAAACCTCCGCTCCAGCATCGCTGACATATGTGGAGATCAGCATGTACGCCCACATCGGGATAATGGCATCTGAACTACAGTAAACCAAGACTACACCACGCTCATACTTGGACCATTCATGTTCTCGCAGGGCTACACGAAACTCCTTCTCTCTCAAAATCAACCCTTGAAAGAGATATTCCGTAAGATCAAACTCATGGAGCTCTCGTTTGGGAAACCAATCTTCCAGATTGATAGTGATCAGTCCACTGTTGGCAACTCGATTGACCAGGGGTGCAGTCTTCATTTATTCTTCCTCTTTCGTGTCAATAACACCGATCGTATCCTCTGTAGTTGCAAGCTCCTTCAGTTTCGGAAGATCCTTGGCATGTTTAAGGCCAAAGTGATTGAGGAACTTTAGCGTCGTACCATACAGTAACGGTCGCCCTGGTCCTTCTGCGCGTCCCGTAATCTCAACCAACTCTTTCTCAAGCAATTTCTGAACGCTATAGTCAGAACTTACTCCTCGAATTGATTCGATCTCTGCTCGGCTGATCGGCTGCTTATAGGCTATGATAGAAAGCGTTTCCATAGCAGCGCGAGTCAACTTCTTCTTCGAATTAAGTTTGAGGTACTCTCCTATAACCTTGTGATAGGTTGGCTTGGTGAGGAACTGGTATCCATTAGCGATAGGTAGTAGCTGAATCGCAAAATCTTCACCATGGTATTTTTCTTGGATCTGATAGATAAGTTGCTCGATCTCCTTGCTCTTAAGTTTGATATCAAAAGACTGTTGGAGGACCTTTCCTACTGTCTCGATGTTTAATGCCGTATCAGCAGCAAATAGTAGGGCCTCTACATAAAGGTCCACGCGGAGTTCATTCTCTGTAGATTCTGTCATAAGGATCGGCAAAGGTAGGGATCAGTGATGTTCTGTATTTCTCGAGTGATCTTCTTTCTGGTTACGTCGTGATGGAGCCCGAAGTAAGAGTTTGCACTCTTCGCGCTTCCCTCCCTTGGAAGCCTCCCAGGCTTCCAGTATCTACGATACATCGGTCGATCATCCTCATTTTCGGGGAATTTGGGTGGTATCACAGGGTCTTACCTAAGTGGGGCTCAGGATTGTACCCATCTTCGGCATATGAAGGTGCATAGAGAGTTTCAGATATTCAGTTGTGTGGTAGCTCTCATGAGCGGATGGTTCTCCGGATTTGGACAATTGTCATTGCTTAGTGATGAGTTCGATGATTCGCGATCGCTCTCCAACTGGAACGACATCAATGTGACTGAAGGATGGGGAATCCAACCATTAGAATGGTACAGCATCGATGATTCGTTGGAGGGACATTTTCAGATCGCACCATACACATCATCGTGGTTCAACGAGTGGAAAGGATCGCTCCTTTTCAAAGAAGTAGCTGGCGATTTTGTCATCACCACAGAAGTCAAATCCAGAAGTCGCAGTAGTGATAATAGACCTCAGTCACAGTTCTCGCTGGCAGGGATCATGGTACGTGCCGCGATGAACTATGATGATGCATTGGCATCCTGGGAACCAAATGAACAGGATTACATCTTCCTTGCCATGGGCAATGCCGATGGCAACTGCTCAGCTAACAAAGGTTGCCACGCCCAGCTTGAGAACAAAACCACAAACAACAGCAACTCAACACTACAGATCAGTAATATCGGGAGTAATCATGCTCAACTACGTGTAGCTCGTATCGGTAGAAGCTTCATTCTCTTGTATCGAGAATTACCTAATGGAGAATGGGCGGTGCATCAAAGGTTTCTGCGTTCAGACCTACCTGATACAGTACAGGTTGGCCTTACCACCTACACTGATTGGCCAAAGGTGAACGCGGTAGGTCACACCTTTCACAATAGGAATGTCCTGGTACCTGGTGTACCAAATGATCCCGCTCCTTCAGTTGGTTTTGAACCAGACCTCATCGGTGATTTTGACTTCTATCGGATTGAAAAATACCAAGCACCAGATAGTCTGTCCGGCGCGACATTCGCCAATGATAGTGAGGTTTCTAATGAAGAACTTCTGGAGCAGTTTGGTGCGATAAATACTTTGGATTGTCAGGACAGATTACACATCACTGATCAGATAAACATGCCTTTTCTATCAGCTCGAGCGGATACAATGACGTTCTCCTCGGACCTGGCCGCTGGAACAACTGCCCTGCTCTATGGTCTGGAGGTCGTTGTAGAGCCTAACGTGTCATTATTCTCTGGAGTAACGGCCGAGATCTACCCCGACGGATGTGAATAGGTAGACTTATCAAATAAAAAAAAGAGACCCAGGGTTACTCTCCTGGATCTCTTAACTCATTGAAAATCAAATGATTATATCCTGCTATGGTTTAATTTCCTTAGCACGATTAGCTCGCTGCATCGCATTCTCTCTTGGTCGCTGATTTTCGATTTGTTTCTGCTTATACAGCTCAAATCGTGACGTCGATGCACGCGGAGGATAGTAGTTATTCTCTGCGTCGACATCGGCTGTTTCTAAATATGGATCCAGGATAATGCTCTCGACTTCCTTCTCCGTTGGGAAGACACGGGTGACTTCCTCTGTACCATAACGCCACACTTCCGCAGGAATCTTGAAATCCTCCGTCGTGCCATCTGTATAGACCATCTGGATGATGATCGGCATCGCAAGGCCTCCCATGCGCTTGAAAGTAATCTCGTTATAATTCATGCCTGACTCGAGAAGCGCTTTCTCCTGATCATTGAGACTGGCCACGAATTGCTCGTACTCGACCTCATCGATAGCATCTGCATCAAGAGGGTCATATTCTGAGTAGTAGTCTACGAGTGTTGGATCCATCTCTTCGTAAGTCTGCTCGATTTCTTCCTCTCGGATACGACTGATGTTTTGTGGTCCTTCATCTCTGGCCTTCTTATCAGCTTCCTTATTGGCTACTGGATTTCCACTATTGAGGTTATACTTCTTGACAGACCCTATTGCTAAGTCAACATGCTCATTAGTGTAAAACCAGCCTTTCCAAAACCAATCTAAGTCCACACCACTTGCATCCTCTATTGTCCGGAAGAAGTCAGCTGGATATGGTTGCTTAAACTTCCATCGGTTCGCATATTCTTTGAAGGCATAATCGAAGAGCTCTCTGCCGACGACAGTTTCGCGAAGGATGTTTAGACCTGTGGCAGGTTTACCATACGCGTTGTTTCCGAACTGCCAGATCGCTTCACTATTGCTCATGATCGGAGAGATCTTGCTCTTGTCTCCTCCCATATATGAAGTAATCATGTCAGCAGGACCGCGGCGATGCGGGTAATTTCGCTCCCATTGTTGCTGTGTGAGATACTGGACATAGGTATTAAGACCCTCATCCATCCATGTCCACTGACGCTCGTCACTGTTGACGATCATGGGGAACCAGTTGTGGCCGACCTCGTGGATAATCACTCCTATGTGGCCATACTTCATCCTTTTTGAGTAAGTGTCGTCACTCTCACAACGACCATAGTTGAAGCAAATCATGGGATACTCCATACCCATGCTACCATCGATGGAGTAAGCTACCGGATACGGATAATCAAAGGTGTAGTGAGAGTACCACTTGACCGTATGTGCGACAGCCTTGGTGCTGTACTTTTTCCACAGGCAGTCTCCCTCAGGCACCCACATGGACGAAGCCATCACTGTGCGTCCATCAGACATCTTGACTCCCATGGCATCCCAGATAAATCTGCGAGATGTAGCGAATGCAAAGTCCCTTACATTCTTCGCCTTAAATTTCCAGGTCTGATACTGCGTGGCTGCTTCTTCTGAATTGGCCATTGACTCCTCCTTTGTTTGGATCATCACTGGCTGGACGTAAGAATTTTTAGCATCGGCCCATCGTGAACGCTGCTCTGATGTCATCACAGAAGAGGCGTTTTGTAATTCTCCTGTCGCAGCTACGACGTGATCCTTAGGCACGGAGATTTCTACGTCATAGTCTCCGAAAATCAATGTGAATTCACCACGTCCATAGAACTGCTTGTTTTGCCAGCCTTCTACGTCATTGTAAGAACACATACGCGGAAAGAACTGCGCTATACAGTAGGCTCTATGTCCATCGCTAAACTCCTCATAACCAGAACGCCCACCGATCTCACGAGTATTGTTGATGTTATACCACCACTTAATTTTGAAAGTAGTCTTCGCTCCTGCCTTTAAAGGTTGGGGTAGATCCAGACGTAGCATAGTACCATTGATGGTATACTTCATGCCTTGTCCATTGCTATTAGTGACGCTTTC
>JBCBIX010000015.1:0-41058 GCA_038523965.1 Bacteroidota bacterium | reverse complement strand
TCATGTTCTCCTCACTGATTCGCGTAGGAATCGAAATCTCTGCGATCTCCACTTCAGCTGATAGAAAGGGTAGACTATCCACTGGGATCTTATCAAAAAAAGCAACTACCTCCTTAGGAGTGATTTCTACATCGCTGATAAGAGTGCCCTGGATACGTTGTTCTAACATCATCTCACGAGTGGGCTCACGCATCTCCTCTCGCTTATCGGCGATAGACTGATTATAGTATTGGTAGAAACGCTCCTCGTCACCACCCATCTGCTGTAGGATGTAGTCGAGTCGACGCTGGACTTCGGCCTCGACTTCGATCTCACTGACGATTATACTATCGAGTTTCGCCTGATCAATAAGGAGCTTGCGAGCGATAAGTTGCTCGAGGATATCGCACTGTATAGCCGGATCCGCACTACCTGTCTGGGCGACAGCATACTGATAGAGCTCTTGAACTTCTGAATAGAAGATGTTCTCCGTACCCACTTTAGCGATAATCTTCTCGATAATGAGTGGATTCGTCTGGGCGCCAAGCGTCAAAGCCCAGCAGAATAGCAGTATCACGCTAATGAATCTGGATGAGGTTGTCGTTAAGTGCTCGTTCATACAGCTCCTGATTATAGGATTCTAATAATTCTTGCTTTCGTCGATGGAGCAACATCTGTTTGATCTGTGGCTCTATGTACCCTAACGGGGTCGGAGTTCGGGCAGCTGCCACGTCGATTACTTTAAGATAATATTCGTAATCCCGATCGAGCTGGCGTTGATCTCCCGAACGAGTAGCGATGGTCTGATTAAACCCATCGTACCACTCTGAGATATCATCCCAACCATACCAGATCGTCGTATCAGAGATAAAACTCTCTCCAAAAGCGGCCGCAAAAGTACGCACAGATAACTCATCATCGGCTTTCCAATCCTTATAGAATTGCCTAAGGCTCTCCGTATCTCTATCAAACTGTGCGTAGATGCATCGATATAAGGGCTCTTGTAAGATGAAGTTCTGCTGCATCTCTTCGTAAAAAGCTTCCATCTCACCCTCACTAAGGGTGGTATCATATCGTTCGGTCATAATCTTCTCCTCGAGACGATACTTCAATAAGCTACCCCGATAATCCTGGACCAATCGATCGATCTCAAAGTCTGAACTAAAGAATCGGGACGCTTCTCTCATCAGCAGCTGGTCGCGAAGCCACTGATCGAGATAGGCATTGGCGACCGCTGTACTGTCTACCGGACTCGCATCAGGGTGAACTACCTTGTCCAAAGCAGATTGATACAAATAGGAAGAGCCTACCTCGGCGACCACAACTTCATTAGCATCGACTAATGAGGGCGTACCATCACAGCTGGCAAGGGATAAGATAGCACCGATGAACAGCCCAACACTGATTAACCTCATCTCACCAAGCCCTTGAGAACCTTACGTTTGACCTTCACATCATAGGTCTCTGCCAATTCCTCGATCCATCTCTCCTCGAGCACCTCTTGATAGTCAGAGATAATGTAGCCTCGCGCTTCTCTAAGTGTCTTGGGGCCAGGAGGGATAACCTCATCGATTTTTTTGAAAGTGGTCACCTTAAGCTCATTGTTGATATCTGGTGTAGAGATCGTTCCTTCAGTGATTAACATATTGCCCAATCGATCAGATCCTGCCTCGACAGTCTCTTCTTGATAGAGAACCAGCTCTTTCTCCGGAGTATTGAAGCGAGCTGCAACTTCTGCCCCTCTGGCTTGGCGAGCGAAATTGAGAATCTTTGCAATTAGACTTGGTTCAGTAGTACGCAGGCTGTAGTCAACCAGCTTCGCTCGCTGACGCCACTGATACTTGTACTTATGATCCTCGTAATAGGCTGCTAACCCGGTGGTATCAGTCGCTGCACGATCCCAGACATTATCCTTAGTAATCTCGAATAGTAATATTCCCTCCTCGTATTCGCGCATCAGATTTCTAAAATCTGAATACCGCTCTTCTAAGCGGTTCTCGGCGTAGTTGATGGCATTCTGCTGGGTGAATTCTCGATACAGCTCCATCGCCGTCTCCTGAACTGTCTTTGTTCCCTTAGCACGTAGTCGAAGCTTGCCCAGAGACTTGGCATACTTCGCAAACTCTGGAAGACTGTATGAATCCTCACCGTAGCTCTGTATCGTCAGGTCCTCATACGCAGGGATTTGCCAATTGTATTGGAAGATTGACTTATCGAGACTATCAATGAAGGTCTGAATCACTGCTGACTCTTCTTTGTAGCCTGCTTCCTTCTGAAGGTCTGCCACCACCTTATCCTTCATCTGTCGGAATCGAGGGCCAATGTTCAAAGCAGCCTTGATCTGGCTTCTAATGGCCTGACGATCTGCAGCAGGACGCTTACTGATACGTTTGATGACATGCCAGCCCAATGAAGTTTCGACAGGTTCAGAAATATTTCCATCCTGAGTCAACCCAAATGCGGCATCCTCAAAGCTTTTCTCGTACTCACCAATTCCAAAGAAGCCAAGGTATCCACCTTCGTTCCGTGTTTTTTTATCCTCCGAGTACGTACGTGCAGCGATATCAAAGGTCGTCTGTCCCTCTAAGATCTTCTGCCTTATGGAGGCAAGGCGACTATCTACGGCAGCAAGGGGGATTCCATTTCGCTCCTTTTTCATTAGGATCTGAGCGACTTCCATTTTTCCTCGAGCGGGACGACGATCGATCACTTGGATGAGGTGCAGTCCCAGATCTGTTCGGACGGGTTGAGAGACTTGGCCAGGCTCTAACTCATATGCAGCATTCTCGAGGTCCAGATATCCATCGGGTAGCATAGCCGTGATATAGCCGATATCTCCGCCCAACTCAGCGCTGCCTTTGTCCTCCGAGTACTTTTTTGCCGCATCACTAAACTCGACGCCATCTACAATTTCTTTTCGAATCGATACAAGCTTCTGTAAGACAGCCGTGGCTTTCTCTGGCGTAGAATTACGTGGCAGGTTAAGTAGAATGTGACGCAAGTGGACATCTACCTGCTTTCGAGCGTACACATCATCTACGATACGGTCCACCACCTCTCGGTCGATGACATACGAATCAGCTAACTGGCGACGGTAGCCCAGTAACTCCTGCCGATACTCTTCTGTCTGGTTATACCCCAGTTCTTTCGCTTTGCGGACCTTCAACTTGAAGTTGATGTATAGGTCGAGATACTCCTCTAAGCTTTCTAAGCTGTAGTCAGCATTGTCACGGTTATTCTTTTCGTAGATGTAGGTGAACTCAGAGGTATAGACAGGTTCTCCTTCTACTTCGAACAGCAATTTATCAGACTGGCCGTGTGTAACGCTACCTACTGATATGCACAGCAGCCATAGGCAAATCAAAGCGGGTGATAATCTGAGTGTGATCATTTCTACTTGTCTTACAAATCTATGGGTGGATGCAAGCGGTAAAACGCTGGTGAGACAGCGATCTTATACATCGCTTCCAATATCCGTGCGGTGATAGCTTCTTTTGAATTTGATATTGTCGATGGCTTCGAGCGAGGTGCTAACTGCTTGGCCAATTGTTTCGCCGAGAGAAGTCACGGCAAGGACCCTGCCGCCAGAGGTAACCACCTTGTCGTCTTCTATCGCAGTGCCCGAGTGAAACACGATCGACGATCCGACATCCCCGATGGTGATTTTCTTGCCCTTCTCATATGCTTCGGGGTAGCCGCCAGAGACCATCACCACGGTCGCTGCGACACGAGGATCCTTTTCTAATCTGATCTCATAAAGATCTTGCTCAAAAACCGACTCAAGCACATCCACAAGATCGTTTTGGATACGCGGCAGAACGACCTCCGTCTCAGGATCTCCCATGCGACAGTTGTATTCGATGACATATGGATCACCCCCTACATTAATCAAACCGAAGAAAATGAATCCCACATAGGGGATGTGCCTCTTCTCCAACCCCGACAACGTTGGTAAGATGATCCGCTCCCGAACCTTATGCATCATCTCGGCGTCGACGAATGGTACCGGACTTACCGCACCCATCCCTCCTGTGTTCAGTCCGACATCACCTTCACCGATTCGTTTGTAGTCCTTCGCGACTGGAAGGAGGGTATAGTATTGTCCATCCGTCAATATGAAAACCGAAAACTCGATCCCATCTAAAAACTCCTCGATTACCACTGTCTGACTGGCACTTCCAAACTTGCCATCAAGCATCTGCCGGAGTTGCTTTTTGGCCTCTTTCTTTTTCTCTATGATGAGGACTCCTTTGCCAGCAGCTAAGCCATCAGCTTTCAGCACATAGGGACCTTTGTGATTGTCGATATGATCTATACCAGTATCGAGTGTCTCCTTGGTCACCTCGATATATGATGCTGTTGGGATACCATTGTCAGCCATAAACTGCTTGGCAAAGGCTTTGCTTCCTTCTAATTGCGATGCGACTTTGCTGGGACCAATGACAAGTACTTCGGGTAGTTTCTCGTTGAGGTAGTCAGAAATTCCAGCTACAAGCGGAGCCTCTGGGCCGACCACAACCATGTGGATATCATGCTTTTTGATCTTCTTGTAGACCTTGTCAAAGTCCATCGGATCGATGGAGAGATTGGTTGCTATGGTTGCTGTACCAGCGTTACCAGGTGCGACAAAGAGATGATCGCATCGTGGACTTTGCTTCATCTTCCAAGCGAAGGCGTGCTCTCGACCTCCACCTCCCAGGATGAGGATATTCATGAACTCAGGCGTGTAATAGCGGGCGAAGGTAATTCATTCTCGAGCAGTAAGACCAGCGGGGACGAAGATCACCCGATGGATAGGTGTAGGAGTAGTACATTCGTCACATATTAGAATTTATCATATATGTATGCCTATCTCAATGGACGCCTGGAGACAAAAACACCTACTCAAGTGTATATGGATATCGCAGGGGTAGGCTATCTCGTCCACATCTCACTACATACCTACTCTAAGATAGAGTCACTGGAGGCCACTAAGCTGTACACTCATCTCTACGTCAAAGAAGACGCACTTACGCTTTACGGCTTCGCAGATCCGGAAGAACGTGAACTGTTCATACTACTCATCAGTGTCTCTGGTATTGGGCCTAACACGGCTCGAATTGTCTTGAGCTCTATGACTCCAGTTGAGGTTAGAACGGCCATCGTCACTGACAATGATGCTGCATTCAAAAAGGTCAAGGGTGTGGGTCCAAAGACCGCAAAACGAATCATCCTGGACCTCCAAGGCAAAATCAAAGAAGGTGCCGCTATCCTCGATACGACCGCACCAGCTGCAGATCGCAATGTCGAAGAAGCCATCAATGCTCTCGTTGCTCTCGGGTTTCAAAAAGCCAAAGTCCAAAAGGTCATCCAAAAGCTACCACCAGAGGGAACTGTCGAACAATTGATCAAATCTGCTTTGGTACAATTAACTTAATCCTCTTCGCTAACGCCTATCTTCCTGATCATGAATGCCAACTCATGCCCATCATCACTAACGAGAATCATCACATGGCCTTCTTCTCTGTGAAGGATATGAACACTCTTATCGAAAGGCTTGCTGGCAAGAATACCAAGCGGGAATCATGGTATGGCGAGATGACAACTAAAAGCGAACGTCCTGATGGGATCAATCAGATCTGTTTTCAAGATCCAAATGGGTACTGGATTGAGGCAAATGATGTAGGCTTTCAATAATTGAATGGATCACTTAGCACACTGACACATGGGTTTACTACTGTTTTATGCAGCGATATCAATTGGCTTCTCTTTTCTCTGTTCCATCCTGGAGGCAGTCTTGCTCAGTATTACACCTGCATACATCTCTTCTCTCCCGGAGAAAGGAGCTCTTACCAAGACTATCAAGGCTTTTAAGGAAGATATTGATCGACCACTATCAGCGATTCTCACGCTCAATACGATCGCACACACCGTAGGAGCCATCTTAGTTGGCGTGCAGGCTGCCAACGTTTTTGGAGATACAGGAATCAAGTTGGGGCCTATCAACATCCATGGCGAAGGACTTATCGCGGCCATCATGACATTGGCCATATTGATCCTGTCTGAGATTATTCCCAAGACTCTCGGAGCGAACTATTGGAAACAATTGACGCCATTTACCGTAAGAAGTCTGCGGGTGATGATCTTGGTGCTGAGCCCACTCGTCTGGATCAGTCAACTGATCACCAAGAACTTCAAAAAGGATAAAAAAGCGAGTGTGTTGAGTCGATCCGACTTCCAAGCTTTGGCGCAGGCTGGAGCCCAGTCAGGAACGCTGCAGATGAGCGAGTCCAGGGCTATCCGAAACCTGCTACGTCTGGACCAGATCAAAGTACGGAGCATCATGACACCTCGTACGGTAATGAAATCAGGTCAAGAAGGTGAAACACTGAAGGAGTTCTACGATAACCACAAGCCATTTCGGTATTCGCGAATTCCAATCTTTAATACGGATAAGGAACACGTAAAAGGTGTTCTCCTCAAGGATGAATTACTCAAAGCCCTGTATGAGAATCAGGAAAATGCCAAAGTCGAAGACTTCCTGAGAACACCACTATTCATCAGCGATCAGGCCAGCCTTGGAAATCTTCAGGAGATCCTGATGAAAGGAAAGAATCACATGGCAATCGTTACAGATGACTTCGGAGCAGTAGTGGGATTAGTGACCATGGAAGATCTATTCGAGACCATACTTGGACTTGAGATCATCGATGAGACAGATGATGTGGCTGATTTACAGATATTGGCACGTGAGATCTGGGAAAAACGCCAACAAGATCTCCCTTAGAGCACGAATTGTTTTAGAACATAAGCCACGACACCAAGAGCCATCATCAATCCAAACATTGTCAAGAAGGGTTTGAGATGGGACATGTCCTCGGGAGATTTTTCATTCATAATTTCTTGGATTCGTTTGCAATAACCTTCGTAAAGACACTACGTCCAGCAAGCGCTTCACTTACGAATTGGGAGGACCTCCCCGAGAGAATCCAGGTCTCTACACCACCTTGCTGAGCGATGTGCGCCGCTTGAAGTTTGGACTTCATCCCTCCACTTCCCTGGGTTGACTTCGTGTCCTCTGTACGTAAGATCCAAGATTCGACGGCAGTTACCTCAGTAACGATCTCGGCATCTGGGTTCAACTTGGGATCCGAAGTGAACAGACCGTCCGTATCGGTCGCCAATATGAGCAGATCCGCCTCGACCAAGACGGCAGTCAGAGCCGCAAGCTTGTCATTGTCCCCAAACTGAATCTCATCAGTTGCAACAGTGTCGTTCTCATTAATAATGGGCGTATATCCGAACTGTAGCAAGGTTTCTATGGTACTTCTGATGTTACCCTGACTCTGCTCCTGATGGAAATCCATATAGCTTAAAAGGCACTGTGAGGTACGAAGACCATAGTCAGCGAAGACCTCCTGGTATAATCGCATCAGGTGGACCTGTCCGATCGCTGCAAGTGCCTGCTTAGCAGGTATGTCTACACCTTGATGAAGCGCGACATATTGGCGAGCAGCGGCTATAGCACCACTACTAACTAAGATGATTTCATAAGAGTCCCTTAGATGCAATATCTCGGCAGCGATCGACTCGAGCTTACCCAACATGATTTTAGACGAACCCTGTGTCAGTGTAGATGTGCCCACCTTAAGGATAACCCGCTTCAAGATCTACGCTTTCATGTGAGTGTCAATATTACGAATGGTCATCTGAACACATATGACCAAAAAAGTTAGCATAAGACGTACTCTTTTTATGGTATGAATTTTGGTCTATGACTCACATGATAAAAATCTGTAATGTGTGAGGAATCACCATTCGACATCTAACTCATTGATTATCAATGTCCTACGGGCGTGCACAGCTTATTGCCTCTGCTGCACTCTCGCCGGATTGATGTCATCTCCATTGGCTGCACAGTCATGTATAGACTCATTGACTATTGGAGATACCCTACAGATTTCTCAAAAAATAGGGCGTTGTCACTATTCTACAGATGAGCTCAAAGCCCAACTGGGGATAGATGATTGTGACGGCATCGTTGTCTTTCCAGCAGGACCCTATGAGATCAATGATCCAAAGGAAATTGAGTTGTTGGATCCCAACACGGGGTCTCGTCGAGGACCTTTTATTCTGTCGGTCTACCCAGAGACGATAGCGTCAAACGGAGTCAATCTTGATCCGAGAGGGCGGAACAACCAAATCATCTTTCCTCTTGCTTCTGGGGAATGTCTTACCTCTAAGAGTATGCTTCTAAATCAGCTCCAAGTAGACACCTCAGAAGCAATCCGATCACAGATTCACTTTATCTCAGCTGGTCAACGCGTTCTGGAGTTTAGTATCGGGGATACGCTTCTCATTGATGAGATTAGTTGCAATGATGTCACCTTATACGAGGACGTGAAGGTCTTGTTCCAACCTACCGTACCAACGCGAACTGGAGTTCTCAGCTTCGATGATCGTCCCCTATCTACCTGTCTACTGAGCATTTCAGAGGTCATCCAACAGCTTGGCTATGACACGTTAGATTGTGGGATTGACCGATTTGACATCAGCGATTCTGGCCCCTTCAACTTTGGCCGTACGACTATCTCCAGTATCCGATTAGATGACTATGAGGTAGCGCGTAACCTGACCGTGGAAGTGAATGCCTCCGGTTGTCCAAGAAATTTATTCTTTGGATTGCTGGAACCAGGACAGTGCTTTTTGAATGAATTCGACGTACTCGACAGAATAGGACTCACGGCAACAGAGCGTGATTGTAATTTATCCTCGGTCTCGATCGATCCTCCGGGTCCATATATGGACCTCAATACAACCATTCGCTCGATCAGCATAGATGGTCGTATTGTTTGCAATAGTCCGTTTGACATCAACTACCAATTAGACACCACGTTTGACGAACTATTGACACTATTTTGCAATACTGATATCAATATCAGCATGGGACCTTCTTGTGAGGTAACCATAGATGCTGACAATATTTTAGAAAGTGGAGCTTACTGTTTTCTAAATTATAATCTCGACTTGATACGTGACGACATGCCTGGTGAGATCATCACTTCTGGACATCGTCTTACCATCACCGAACCTGGGAAGTACCAAGTCAAAATTTCTAATCCTACATCTGGTAATAGCTGCTGGAGCACCATCAATGTAGAGGATAAGTTCATCGCCGACATTATCTGCAGCCCTGATACAGTGCGCTGCTTCGAGTCATTAGATCTGCTACCTGATACCCTGGGCTCCGGGCCGGAGTTCCCCCCCTTGGCTGAAGGCCTGGGGTATCAGCTTACTTCTGAGGCAGTCTATGAGATTACTGGCGGCACTATATGCGACGTCTCTACGGCAAGCTATGTGGATCGGGAGGTAGACGTCTGCACTGGTCAATTCACTCGTATTGTGGAACGGCTATGGACATTTGCTGATGTGAGTGGCAATCTGGATACTTGTTCGCAGCTTATCTATGTGCAGTCTGCGACGATAGATTTGATTCAACGGTTCGATGTCTTTGATGCTGAGTGCTTGGAAGACTTTGATCAGCTGGACGAGAATGGATTTCCAACTCCTGAGGAAACGGGGTTTCCAAAATTAGATAGCATTACAAATGCAAACATCTGTGGGAATCTTAAAATGACATATGAAGACGTTGCATTTCCACTATGTGGGAAATCTATCAAATTGGCTCGCAAGTGGTCAGTGATCGATTGGTGTGCTGATGAGGTCGGCTACTTTGATCAGATTATAAGAATAGAAGACAAGACACCACCGATCATAACCGTTCCGGTGGCAGACTTTGAATTAGATAGTGATCCTTACATCTGCGGTCAGCAAAATATAGATGTTCCAATTCCCGAATTTGTTGATTGTGACCCAGATGTTCGGCTTGAAATTTATTACGAAACGGTTGAGCCGGATGGTAACATGATCTTCAAATCAAATGGCGAAAACCTTAGGATTCCAGAGATCAGGATGAATGATATCCAGTCCGACTTTGATATCGTATACATCCTTACTGATGGGTGTGGGAATGTCAGTTCGGATACTGCCACTGTAACCATCACAGACACTGAGCCCCCAGTCGCGGTGTGCAACCAGCTAACCGTGATCTCAGTAAATGGCAGTGGTGAAGCCGCTATTCGAGCTGAGACATTTGATGATTTGAGCGTTGACAACTGTGGTATCGCAAGCTATGAAGCTCGAAAACTCACAGGTGCTTGTTATGTCGACGAGGCATTCTCTGAGAATGTGCGATTCTGTTGTGAAGAGGTTGGTGATACCATCATGGTCGAGTTTAAGGTCACTGACCGTGCCGGTAACTTTAACACGTGTCACGTAGAAGTGTATGTCCAGGATCGCTTCCGACCACTGATCATGTGTCCAGCTGATATCGTCATCGACTGTGGTACGGACTACCTTGACTCCACACTAACTGGTATCCCAGAAGTAAGAGATAACTGTGGTGACATCGAACTGATCATGATCGATGAAAAAGACCTAAACACATGTGGTGAGGGTACAATTCTACGTCGTTGGAGTGTAATCGATAGAGGTGGCTTTGAAGAGTTATGCACCCAAGTCATAACCATCACAGAAGATGATCCCTTTGGGCTAAGTCATATCATGTGGCCGACCGATACTACTATTACTGGCTGTCAGCTCAGTCTGGATCCTACAGTGCTCGGAAGCCCCGTCTTAGATATGTCGAGTTGTGTCAGCGTAGACGCATCTCATGACGACTTGGTATTCTATGATGTAGAGGATGCTTGTCTAAAGATATTGAGAGAGTGGACTGTTGTAGATTGGTGCCAACTCAATGATGACCGTCCAAATGCCGGTATTTGGAAGGAAAATCAAATCATCAAACTACACAGTGAGATCGGTCCCATCATTACATCGCCTTCATTCGTGGATTTCTGCATTAACTCCGACGACTGCGAGACAGACATTCTCTACACTGCCGAAGCGACTGATGAAGACCGTTGTACTCCTGATGATGAATTGATCTGGTCATATGTCTTACGCCAAGGAGATGAAATCATCGCGAGTGGTGATGGTCCAAGCGTAAGTACCATTTTACCCGCGGGAGTATACGAAGCCATATTTACGGTGACCGACGCTTGTTCCAATACGACGACAGGTACTATCCTTGTTACCGTTCGCGACTGTGCTCCTCCTAAACTTAATTGTCCAGCTGTACAGCCTGGATTGGTCCTAAATAGCTCAGGATTTGCCGTTCTGGATCTTGCTGATGTCTTGATTAGTGCCACCGATAACTGTACAGATTCGACTTCAATTATCTACTCATTTGATGTCTCGACCACAGTCTCTACTCAAGTATATACCTGCGCAGGTTTACCAGATGGGATTCAATCCGCCCAGTTTGCAAAGATTTATGGTAAGGATCTCGCTGGAAATGTGGATAGCTGTGAGGTCTTAGTACAACTATTTGATAATAGTAGCAATGTGTGCGCGGACAGCTTCCCCCCGACAGTCGATACGGCTCTTGTATCTGGATTTGTAAGTACAGCAACACTAATAGAAATGGAAGGGGTCTCCGTGACTCTCACCAATCAGTCAGATACGGTGAGCACCCTAACGAATGAATTTGGAGAATTCTCCTTCGAAATGTTACCGTTAGATGTAACGTATGATATGAGACTTTCTAAAAAGGGAAATATTTTGGAAGGCGTGTCTACAGCAGACATCGTACTTATCCAACGCTTTTTATTAGGTCTAAAACCACTTGATTCGCACTACTCTATAATCGCGGCGGATGCGAATAACGACGGACGTATTTCTGGAACTGATCTGGTGTTTTTACGTAATGCCCTTTTAGGTCGAGTAAACGAATTTCCAAATAACCAACAGATTTGGAGATTTGTCGATGCACAGCAATCATGGCCTTCTGGTAGCTCTCCATTTCCATTCCGTGATGAAATATCAATAACCCCATCAGAAGATCCCATCATCGATGCGGACTTTATGGCTGTCAAGATCGGAGACGTCAACAACTCTAATCCACTTAGCTCGGGTAAGAAGTCATACGGACGAAGTACCAAATATCTAAAAGCTGTCCGACGAGCACACGGCATCGATCTTGTTACAAGGTCTGCTGTGGGGTTGGTGGGATTACAACTTGGTCTGGAGGTAGAAGGAGATATCACAGCCATGACCTCAGACCTGATATCATTGAATGACGACCATTACGAGCTCAGCAATAATGAACTAAAAGTGAGCTGGAGTACTGGTGAATCTGTCATTGTTCCTGAAGGGCAGGTCATTCTATCGATTCACGGTGTCTCTGCTGTATCTATATCCGATGTGTTATCGAGCGAATGGATAGAAAGTGACTACAGTGTTTCAAGGTTACAATTACAAGTCGATCATTCTCCGGTAGGTGAGTTTCAATCAGAGATATACCCTAATCCATTTGACCATGAGCTCCGAGTAGTTGTCCATACCGATGAGCCCGGCACCACAGATATAGCTCTGTACCACATATCGGGCCAACAAGTGATTAAGACAGATATGTTCTCCTATCAGGGCACCAATGAGATTAGAATTCCAACATCATCTACCCTCCCCTCTGGTATCTACTATGTTGAGATACACCATAAGGGGAAGACGCATGTAGAGCGAATTTCCAAATTCTAAGCCGTTACAAAAAAAGTACGCTTACGGGGGTAGTGAAGCCTTTTGTCACCTTAGGGTCATACAATTCACCAGAGATTGGATTAATCGAATAAGTTACCAGGTTATTAGAATTCTGATTCGCAATAACCATGTACTTACCATCAGGCGAGATATCAAAATCCCGCGGCGACTCTCCTCTTGTGCTATGGTGACCAACCAATTCTAATTTGCCATCAGTAAGTATGTTGAACACGGCGATGTTATTGTTTTCTGCACGATTGGACGCATAGAGATGGTTCCCGCTTGGGCTCACTTTGATAGCAGCACTATGAGCTTCGCCAGTAGCATCGGCATCTTTGGTCCCTATACTCTGGATTCGGGAGTAGGTTCCTGCCCCAGAATCCTGCCAGACATCGATAGTGCCGACTAATTCATTAATCACATAAAATATCCGCTCCGTAAGATGGAAGGCAATATGTCTCGGACCAGAACCTGGGAGTGATGAGACGGACCTATTCGTGGGTTGTAGACGCCCTCCTTCCATCGCATAAGTGCGTATCGAATCTGTACCAAGGTCCACTGCAAATATTTCGCCCCAATGGGATTCTCCGATGTAATGTCCATGCGGTGCTCCCTGGCGACTTTGATTCGGGCCACTGCCAGTGAAGTCAACTTTGATTGGTCCTGAGGGGCCAATACTTCCATCCAATCCTACAGGGAATCCACAGATGTTTCCACCTCCGTAGTTAGCAGCAAATACATAGGTCCCGGATTTGTTAACCGAGACATGACATGTTCCCACTGCATTAGTTGGGCGACTTTTGAGCACCGAGAATTGGAGATTATCGTCATAAGCCATTGCTGTGACAGCGCCTGCGGTTTGGTTGTGGCTGGCATCCATTTCGTTAGCTACATAGATGATTGACTTGGTCGGGTGTTTGGCCACATAGGATGGGTTAATCCCTGCCTCGATAGATGATGTGAGTTTGACCTTCCCATTGTCGAGCGTGCACAGATACAGGCCTTTAGGTGATGCAGCTGCTGTACCTGCTCCCGTATAAGATCCGACCAAAAGTGTCATACTACCTGCGGCGCGGGCTCCCTCAGATGTGTCAACAGTTGATGGGTTCGACGTAGAATCTGTGCCACAAGAAACCAAAGTGATCATACCAATCAGAACGATAAAACGCATGTAAATCATCATTTTCTTCTATTCAAGAATACTACTTTGTTCGCATGTTATCTCCTGTCAGCTCGGACATATCGCCGTTTCACCTTCGACAGACGAACATGTTTTGGAATCAATGGCATCTAAATCATCCATGGAGTGTTGGTCTTACTTCTGAGCTGGTACGACAATATGATTTTGGAAATTTTGATGATTGGAGAGCTCACTATTTACAATCTGGAGTGATTAGAGACCGCCGCATCGGGGACCTGTCGTTACTGCTGCGTTCGACTTTAGAAGATCACCGATGGTATGTGGATAGTTCAGATGAGGAAAGGGAACAATTAGAACATCACCTCAGAGATATCAACTTCCACCGTGGTCGTTCTCCTGACCATCTCTATCTCAAAGCGGAGTGGTTTCGACTACAGTTGGCTAAAGAGGGAGTCCGACTCACCTTCGCGGAATGTGCCAGCCTAACCGGTCATCGAATCCTGACAGAAACTTGGAATGGACACGTCCGTGAAATCAACACCATCCTCACTTTAGAAAAAGTACTTCCCCAACTCACATTTGATCACTGCGATGGCTGGGAGGACTACACCTACGCTATAGACTTTCGAATCAGTAAGGATGAACATGAGATTGGGGCCATTCAGATCAAACCTGAAACATATCTCGGAAAGACTCCATATCTAATCGCAGCACAACATGCCAATAAGGTAAAGAACAAGCTATTTGAAACTGAAAATGAACTACCCGTATGGACGATCATAAGTACAGAGCAAGGAGAAATCCTATCGGATAATAACTTCATCAAACAGGTCAAGTCATGAGTGATAATGGGTGTTCATCTGTATTCTTCAAGTTCTGGTAACGTGTGATGACCGTATCGTCATCGCGTCGGATCGATTTGATCTGATAGATCGTAAGATCTTGTTCTTGAGTAGTTTTAACAGGCACACCGTGTGGTCGATTTCGATACTTGTAGAAAAGCATATCCCGACTGTGTACAGACTCTAATTGTTTACGCATCCGAGTGGTATGCCATTGATTCAGCAGTGTCTTGGTTTTATGTTTTGTGGGAACGGTTAGCATCTTTTTCAGTAGTGTGGCATCTGCTTCTAAAGTGATGCTATGACGACCAGTCAATATCCCGGCTATAGAAGTAGAACCTCGCCGTCCCCAGGGATCCAACACCACATCTCCATACATCGTATGCATGAGAATGGGCCTAAGTAGCTGAGGATCAATAGTAGTGGTCTGCTCATGGTTTTCGTCCCAGACATCCGAGTACCACTGATTACGCTCGTCCCAGAATAGTGCCGACTTTGCTCGTCGAGTACGGTCTGCCTTACTGATCACGCGCTTTTCCCCTTTGCGAAAAAGTAGAATACGTTCGTGCTCCACAGTGACATACGCCCCTGCAGGTAGCATACCCGAACCTAAGTGTTTAGTGGTATTGGCCGAAGGACGACGACATATGATCGACGGTAACGGTACCATACCTATATCCAACATCGCAGTGGTGATGCGACTCGTGTTGGGATATAACTGAAAATCCCCTACGGTACGTACTACATCTGCAACTGCTACACTGAGTATACCTCCTGGCTTCAGAACACGGGCGCATTCAACCCAGCACCTGTCAAGTAGGCGGTGCTCAGACTCAAAAGCCTCCAGTCCTCGCCCTTCAGTAAGCATATCGTGAATACGAGGATCGAGTGCCGCATAGGTCTCATCAGTGGAAATAAGCATTGGAGATGGTATCGAGGTGGCCACCATATCCACAATACCATCACCGATGGGAAACACATCACAGAAACTATGATCTATGAATTTGTGCTTAGTTGGATCTATCACTGGACCGTACATGGCACACAATGATAGTGAGACAGGGAGAAGTATGATTAGGTTACAGAGGCCCTACGCTTCACAATGAGGCTTAGTAGTAAACCTGCTAACATCATGAGACACCCTACCCACACCAGATTGATTCCTGGAAAAATATTGGCCTCTACAATTAAGATATCTGAACGCGGCATTCCCTCAGCAATAAATACCTCATACTCCTCAACGTCGCGCTCATCCACTGCGAACTTGAACGTCATCATTTCTGTCTGGGGATCAATCTTTGAAAATCGCGCATGGAACCCATTGGCAGGATCGTAGGATTTGATACTGAACTGCTGTGCATTTCTCAGTATATAAATCGGCTCAGTTCTAAACTCCAGACCCTCTGAATTTATAATTTTGAGGTCTGCACCAATTGCAATATCTCCTTCCTGGGGGGTATACTGGTCACTACTGATATCTCGATTAAATTCGGATAATTCAATCTGAAAACCTCGCCATGTTGCAACACCCCCAGGTTTTAGAATTACTTCTTCATAGTCCAGATTTGCTTCTTCGGTGAATATAGAACTGAAGATCTCCTCTGACAGCTTAACCTTTATACCCAGATCATTGATAACTTCTGGCTGCTGGTAGACGAACGCATCTTTCACCGCAAGACCGGGATGTATAGTGTACTTTTCTTCAGTACGAGCAGAAGTAAAAGTCAAAGGAAGGGAGAACGTCAAATCATATGCAGTCGTATCTCGATGAGAAGCATGAGCGGTATTCTCATCCTTATCAAAAAGGGGGGTGCCCACCTCAACTATCCAAAAGCTATCTTGGCTCACTTCGCCAGGAGACATTAAATAGGACAGATACTTCAGCTCTTCTTCAACCTTCTGAGCCACTTCGATATCCTGTAAATGTTCATTGGGTGCAGCGGCCACAAAGACATCGTACAGCAATTTCCGTTCGTTGCCGGGGTTAAGCGCAGCGATTTTGGAAAAATCCTGCTGATAAAGCGCAGAAGGGTAGGTTGTAAATTGATCCTTTACATTATCGTCCTGATCGACCTTTTTAAATTCTAATTGATACTTACGCAGGTGTCCATCTAATGTATCCCCTACATAATTCATCCAGTACTCCCCTTGATAAAAAGGTAAATCCTCAATAAGGATGGTCGCCTTATCCACTCCACCTCCTTCTGCAAAATCGCCTTGCAAGAAGGGAGTACCCGTAATGGTCTTTTTGTTTAGACCACTGAACATGATACCCAATATCAAAACTCCAAATCCCATGTGGGAGAACGCTGCACCTGACATCTTAAGATTGGACTTGGTAATACGGACCAGATAATCCAAATTAGAAATCATTGTGAATAGCCCAGCATACAAAAACAGATGATGCTGCCATGTGTACGTATTGATCGTACGACCGATACCATAAGTCAATAGCGTTGTCAATAAAGCACTCCCGCCAAATGAGGTCAGCAGTTTACTACGATATGAACTCCAATTACGACCTTGATATCGCAGATAGATAGCAGAACCGCTCAGCAGGCCCATGAAGATGCCGATCCAGATCTGATACTTATTATGGTGGGACATCGGATCATCGATGGCCAGTGGCACATGGTTTTCGTTCCAGAGTTCGACGATCTTGTTATAGACTGGTAGTGACGTTGAGACAGTCATTAGGATTCCAGAGAAAAGCAAGACAAGCGACCCGACAAACATCCAAAACTCACGACTATAGATGGCCTCTTCTGTTGGTCTCTTGGGGATGTCACGACCCCCAAAGAAATATTTGTACAATCCCAATCCTGCAAAGAAGGCAATGAAGAGCGCCAACTGCGTCTCTAATCCCATCGTGGTAAATGCATGCACCGAGGTATCACCCAATATGCCACTACGCGTCAAAAAAGTCGAGTATACCACCAGTACAAAACCCAACAGGTAATAGGCGTAAGTAGTCTTAATCGAGTACCCCGTTGCCTTGGCGATAAGATTAGTATGAATCCCAGCCACGACGACCAGCCAAGGCACGAGAGAAGTATTTTCCACGGGATCCCAGGCCCAATATCCGCCAAAGGTCAATGCCTCATAGGCCCAAGCAGCTCCCATGAGCAGCCCTAAGCCGAAGATGAAGGCCGCAAAAAGTGACCACCGAAGAAGTGGTCTGAGAAAGGCTCGATCGTAGCCTGTGGACAATCCCGCGATAGCCATACAAAATGGAATCGACATCGATGCGAAACCCAAGAATAACACAGGTGGATGAATCGTCATCCAGTAGTTCTGTAGTAATGGATTCAGACCGCGGCCTTGGATGAGGGTTAAGTAATCTGCATTGGCAAAAATTGGCGCTTGGTATACATCCCGGACCAAGATGAAAGGATTGCTCCCAAACTTGAAATCCTCAGATCCAAAAGGCAAATAGAGCCCTAAAAGCATCGAGGAGAGAAATGCCTGGATCAAACAAAGCGTCGCCATAGTCCCCATACTCCAGCGAGGCTTGCGATACATCATAACTAACCCCAGCACACAATGCCAGAACATCCACAAGAGAAAGCTACCCTCTTGATCCGCCCAAAAAGCCGCTAAAAGAAACCTCATCGGACTATCGTCTGACACCGTACGGTACACATAGTCGTACTCATACCAATGACTGATCATAGCATAGAGAATCAACCCCATTACCATCCAAACTGCCACAGAATGTGTCCAGTAGGCGGCCCGTCCAGCTTTCTTCCACAAAGTGTCCTCTGATCGAAAACCCTTAAAAAAAGCGTATGCCCCGTACAAGGCAGACACGAAAGCCAGGAGCACTGTCAAGTGACCAAGTGTACCTAACCAAAGATGCTCTCCGATGTAGCTGACCGTATCCATCGATTATTCTGCCGAAGCGACGACTTTGACCTGGTTACGCAGGGCCAATTCCTCATTTTTATACTTCGAAGGACACTTTAACAACATCTCGGTGGCCTGAAAATGTCCATCTGTGTGAATCGATCCTGTCAAGACGATGGATTCAGATCTCTCGAAATCTCTTGGCTTAGGCTTGTTAATGATTACCTGTCGAGTCTCACCAGCATCGTCTATCATATGAAATGAGAAGAAATTCGGATTGACTTCAGGATCATATTGAAACGGTTGGGTCTTATCCAATTGGCCAGACACCTTTACACGATCGCCACTGAGTTCTGCTTGCTCGAATGTCGAAAATGTACTCAGGTCCTTCGATGAGTAGACCAGGGCTGCTGATGCAAGCACCATCATTACGAGCGCTGCGATGTGTGTCTTTTTCATAGCTCCTGTTTGTGCAAAGCTACCCTATCACTGTACCTAAGGCCATCATCATCAGGTCTTTAGAGCACTTCTAAAATTGGTGCTACGTATCAAATGTCAATTCAACAGTGGGACTCTTCGCACGACTCTGGCAGACCAGGATATAACCTTCCTTCACCTCGTCATCATCCAACGCATAACATGCATCCATGGCAACTTCCCCGGTGATGACTTTACCAACACATGTACTACAAGCACCGCTGGTACAACTATACGGAGCATCTACTTTTTCTTTGATGAGGACGTCAAGGATGGTCTTATCGGCGGGTACGTTGACTTGGTACGTTTGGCCAGCCAAATGAACGGTGACCTCACTGTTCACACCATCGGCGGACCCTATAGCTGGCCCTGAAGACGAAACAAAGTGCTCAGCGTGAATACGATCTTCTCCTACTCCTTTTTTCTCGAGGTGGTCGATAATCGTATCGATCATTGCCCCGGGACCACAGACAAAATAATGCGCCTCCTTACCCACCTTCGGATGATTTTCTAAAAAGGTATCGATGCGGGTTCCATTAATCCTGCCTTGCCAGCCCGTCCACGAGATTTTACCTTTTGAAAACATGCCTTTGAGTCCTCCGGCTTTCTGACGATTAGGACTACTCAGTGTATGAACGACATCGATCTGTCCTGCATACTTCTGCTGCAGTGCATCGATTTCATTTTTGAAGATGATAGAATCCTCATTTCTATTTCCATAAAGAAGATGGCATCGACTCATGGGCTCTTCTTCAACGATGGTCTTGATCAGAGACATGATCGGGGTAATTCCGCTACCAGCTGCGAAGAAGTAGTAATCACGCTTTAGATCATGCGAAAACGCTAAGCCAAAAGTCCCGTCAGGCTGCATGACTTGTACCTGGTCACCAGGCTTGAGGTTATCATTGATATGATTCGAGACGAGCCCCTTATTCACCCGTTTCACATTCACACCTACACGTCCTTCTACTGGACTTGTACATAGAGAATACGCTCGTCTTACATCCTCCCCGTTCAGCTCGAAGCGGAGTGTGAGATATTGTCCTGCTTGGTAGGCATATTGACCTGACAGATTCTCAGGCACTTCAAAGTAAACACTGGTGGCATCCGCAGTCTCCTTAACTACCTCGCTCACTGTGAGCGAATGAAACTCATGACTCATATGATGATGTTCTTCTTTTTTTCGGGCGGCTAATGTACTTCTCGTAATGTGCGCACTAACAGCACAATGCCGAATATGATTAATGCTGATCCCGCGATTTTGTTAATCCGCGATAGCAGTTCAGCATCAATGCGACGACGGATGAGCTTCGCCCCGAGGACCTTGGCCGAATCTGTGATGACAATGGTGGTCAAGATGCTTCCACAGAATAGCCAGGTTTCTGTGGTGTTCAGCTCTCGTTGACCTACTAAGGCCGTAATGGTCGAGAACCAGAAGATGAGTGTGAATGGGTTTATCGTGTTGACCAAAAATCCTTTTGTCCATAATCCAGCTATGTCCAGTGTCCGGATGGATACTTTGGAGAAGTCCAGCTTTGCTTGTTTGATAAAGGAGGCTATCCCTGTTCCCATCAGCACAAGGCTTCCAATGATACCGACCCACAACAAAAAGGTGGCATCCTCTATATACGTCGTAAGTCGCCTCACAAAAATGACCGAAAGGATAATGAAGAGAAGATCACTAATCCAGATACCTGAGGCGGCAACAAGACCAGCCCTGGCCCCTTTTTCGATCGAAGCCTGGACAAGGACGATAAAGATGGGACCCAGTAAAACCGCCAAACCAAATCCCAAGAGGAGCCCTTCGATTACGTACTGCATGCGATGATTAAGTGGCCCTGCAAGTTAGAGGCTCCACATGACCCTGCG
Organism: Bacteroidota bacterium; assembly: GCA_038523965.1. Lineage (GTDB taxonomy): Bacteria > Bacteroidota > Bacteroidia > Chitinophagales > Saprospiraceae > JAJRXG01. The sequence goes on along the minus strand of JBCBIX010000015.1, from coordinate 20,268 downwards.
GTGTTATTATGGTCCGATGGTCAGATCTCATACCATTAAGAATAAATAGTAGCGATCAACTCTCGCTGGTGTGTGGCATCTCTGAATTCGCACAAATAAATGCCTTGCCAAGTTCCCAAGGCGAGTCGACCATCGATAATTGGTACCGAGATGGATGAACCGACTAAAGAGGATTTAACATGAGCGGGCATATCATCGTCTCCCTCCATATCATGAACGACGAATGGCATTCGCTCGGGAACGATGTGATTCATAAATCGCTCAAAATCCATTCTCACGTCAGGGTCGGCATTTTCATTGATCGTAAGTCCAGCCGAAGTGTGGCGAATGAAAAGATGGAACAAACCTGTTGGTGGTAATGAACCAATCTGTCCTACCACCTCTGTGGTAATCAAGTAAACCCCTCTTCGCCGGGGAAGAAGGTGAATCTGGTAATGCTCGATCATGGAGATGTACCGAATGTGAACTCAATATTAACTGATTCGCTATGTGTTTCTACTTTTGGCAGTTCCAACCAACCCAACTGTTATGTCGATACGGACTTCGATTCTACTGGTATTTGCTGTATTCGCCTCCGTACTCTTCTATCACTCCTTCGCTCCGAAGAGAGACTCAACTGCCACATCCATACAAAATCTTGAAAAAGAGAAACCCACTCAGCCTACTACTCAAAAGTCCACGTTGGAGGATGCAACAAGACCGATTGATATTGTAAAGCAAAATCAAGCAGAAGAACTACAAGACTTCACAACATCGGTCTCGGACGGTAGAGAAAAACCCCATTCGAATACGACCGCTAACCAACTATCTACCCAAACTGGATCCCCATATCTGGAAATTGGAGTAGAACATAACGGTCAGGTGCCTTGCTTAGGGACCGAGAATCAACATGATGTAGAGGGTGCTCTATTCGTTGACTGAGAGCGCAATACTCCCACTTACTTCGGCTTGGGAGCGAATTTCATTTTATAGTCTGTCTCAATCCTGCCTTTTTTGATGGCATCAAGTTTACGAGTAAGCAACCTGCGCTTTAATGGCTTAAGTTTTTCGATAAAGAGAATTCCATCGATATGATCATACTCGTGTTGGATCACTCTCGCATTCATCCCCGAGTAGGTTTCCTCATGCTCATCCCAATTTTCATCCTGGTAGCGGATTGTGACATGTTCGGGTCGCTCAACATCGCCATTTAGACGAGGTATACTGAGGCATCCTTCTTCATAAGCCCAGTCGTCTCCATCCTCACTTATGATCTCCGGATTGATAAACACTTTTTTGATTCCTGGCTCTTCTGCGTCCTTGATCTGAGCGGTATCGACTAAGAACAGCCTGATCGATCTTCCGATCTGAGGCGCTGCGAGACCGATCCCCTTGGCATAATACATGGTTTCCCACATGTTCTCGATGAGGAGGTCTAACTCTGGATATGAGGCTTCAATCGGGGCGGCCATTTTCTTCAAGACTGAGTGGCCGTAGGCATACACTGGTAAAATCATAGACGATCTAAGAAATCTTTGAGAATGATCACGGCGCTCATCTGATCGACAGATTCCTTTTGGCGCCGCTTTTTCTTTCGCGTACCCAAAGATACCATTAGGTGCTTGGCTCTCTGGGAGGAGTATGCTTCATCGATGAAGTGCCAATCTTGATTTGGGTATTGCTTCTGCAGACGCGTTTTGAGCTTTTTTACTTTAACCCCGACCTTGGTCAAATTTCCATCAGCATGTGAAGGTAGCCCGAAGACCACATCTGATACCTCACCTGTGGAGATGAGGGATTCCAATTTAACTTCCAGGTGATCCGGACCAATAGTTTCAAGAGGATTGATGCTAATCTGCAATGGATCTGTCCATGCCATGCCGCACCGCTTGGCCCCGTAGTCGATAGCGATTATTCTGCCCATACTCTTTAGAGGGCGTTCCAGTGAGCTGGAGTTCAATTTTGAAATAACTTTTTGAACTGTCTCATGTCGAGACATGCGATCGCCCAGACTGGGATCATAAGCAAGAGAGAGAACTCAGAGCTCCGCACCAAGGGACCCAAGGCACGACACATACTGATCCAAATCGAGAATCTCTCCGTCCTGAGATCCAGCGCATTCTGATCTAACATGAATGTGAATCGGATCGATTGAAAAAAGTAAAGCAACAGCATGCCTACAACAACTCCGACCAGCTTACGACGCCATGTAGTCGGCGTTGCGATGATAAGCGAACCCAGCAGTAGCAACGGACCCTGAGAGACTATTCTGATGCGCTGATTCATGAGATAGGAAGGAGTGAGCGCTCTTTTATTGATCGATTGAGACCATTCGTCAGCAGGATACATCGCCAGTGCGAAATCGAAGTCTGCGGATTCTGGGTACTTCTGAACATCCAGAAGATCAAACTTGCCATGTATAGTGGGGTGGAACAGATTAAACATCAACTCTTGAAACACGGTGAAGAGTCGGACATGCAGATCATGGACAAATGGAACGAAGTGCAGGGCGACCAGTACGGCATAGGACAATAGGAAAATAGACAAGAAGCGAAGGAGTGGTTTCTGCTTAAGCATGCTTCTCCAAGGGATTTGCCCACTTTAACCAGAACAGCCACATGCCCAGGGTGCTGATGATGAATAACGTCTGCCACACCTCGACGTGCATCAGATCAAAATATGACTCCGCGTGAACACCAGTGAGAAACAATGTAACGACGCGGATGATATTGAGAATAAAAATGGCCAAGAGGCCAAGGATGATACCCTGGAGTTTCTTTCTCCAATCACCTGGAAACACGAGTATAGCAGCTGTGAACAGAATGGCCGGCGCTATCGCATCACAACCTTCTTCAATGCTCACCGAAAAGTCAGCTGACGACATCACTGGACCAACAGCTGAAATCGAATAGCCCAACCATCCCAAGAATGTTGCACTAATAGATGCGTATACATGCAGTAAGGGTTCTTTTATCGAATCGAAGAAGGAACCGGACGTTACCCAAAACATCAAAAAAATCGCAACAATAAACCCTCCTGCAAATCGCAGTACTGGCTTCTTTTCCTGCCACCATGATGATGCGGAGGTATTAGCTTGTTTCTTCTGTTTGCGCTTTTGGGCCATGATGTTCGCGTGAGTACAAAGGTTCAAAAAAAAAGACCCCCTCCAATAAATTGGAGGAGGGTCCTCATCCCAAAAACAGTAAACTCTTTTTGCGAAAACGAAGTCTTCCTATTTCAATACGACCATTCTCTTCGTATCCGTAAATTCTTCAGTCGCGAGTGTATAGTACATCACTCCTGATGTTGATAATTCTGATGTATTTACCGTGATGATGTTAGATCCTTTGTCGAAAGAGCCAGTGTAAGAGTGTAGTAGTTTTCCTGTGACATCATGTACGGTAAGGGTTGCTGTCGATGCTGTCGGCAAGCTAAAGCCTATGCTCGTCGTCTCAGCAAATGGATTCGGTGTATTCTGCAAGAGTTGGAAACTGCTTCCGATCTCCTGCTCATAAGTCATCCGTAGATCCATTACATCAAGTGATGACGTGTAAATCTCGGCAGCAGTATCATCAGTAGTGAGCGTCAGATGATCTGATACTCGCCCGGACTGTTGAGCCTCGAATAAGAGAGTAAACATCTCCTCCCCTTCTGCGAGATCAATGCCACGAGGATTGGACCAACTCACAGCGACGTGACCCTCTCCAGCTCGAAGAGCGCCGATGTGCTCAGCTTGGATGTCCATGGCACCACTCTCGATACCTACGAATCTCATTGATCCAGTCTCAAATCCGATCATGAATTGTGTACCAACAGTCTGAATATCGGACTGTGCTCTCACAGGTATTGCGATCGTCTGTCCAGGTGTGTAGCTCACATCACCGGCCGTAACACGGTACTGTGATCTTGACTTCGCAACGACACTCGCTGCATCTACAGATCCATTGATATCACCAACCTTGATTCCTATAAAGTCTACACTCATGTCACCATCTAACTCAGCTATGCTGTACGATGTACTGACATTGTCTTCCCATGGACGGCTTTCATCCGAGAATGTGTAATCACTATCGACAAACTTCCATGAATCATTGTTTGGGAACGTGGTCTCATATCCCAGAAGAACTTTTCGCAGTTCGACTAAATCGATTGCTGATACTTCTCGGTCATTATTGATATCCGCTGCCAACAGCTTATATGGAGAATCTAAATCCATCATGCCAAGGACATATCTCTGGATCATAACTAAGTCAAGGGTACTAACACCGTTTAGATAGTCATCACCTGAGATCGGGCTGATCATATAGTCACCTCCGGATGGCATTGCCGGGAAGGCATACATACCGCTCTGATCTGTTTTGACCGCTTCGAGAGCCGATGCACCCTGATTTCCTTCGGTGAGGAGATCCACGATGACATTAGGCACGTTGACCGCAGTTTCAGTCCGGATATTTCCGGTGATTAGCGCTGAGGCTCCAGAGTTACCGTTCACAGCTCCTCGTGCAGGGCAAGAGTTATCTGAGTCGATCACTCGTAGCTGTACGATCGTGTGATCCCAGACGACCTCTCCTCCTAATTCGATAGCTGCATAGAACTTGAGGAAAGTGAGTACCGAGTCAGCACAAGTGAACGTCAGGTTAGCACTTGACTCTGCAAATGTCTGATCTGTGTATGATAGTCTGTAGAAGATGCGATCCTGGATCGGATCATCCAGATCGAAGCATCCATGGAAACTCTTACGATCGAGATCAAAATCTTCTGCCCAGATCTCAACCGAGTCAGTTGTATTCATCAAAGCTGTTGATACATTAATAGCAATCGGAGTTGGCTTCTTCGAGTTTCTTACCTCGAACCGCTGCGTACAGCTCTCCGAATTACCACATCTATCAGTGACTGTCCATACGATACGATGACGACCGATTGGCGCGTCAAAGAGCAGTACTGCCTTCGAACTATCACCAGCCACTTCGCTAATTGTAATGTCATCTACATCCACCGGAATGAATGTGAGATTCTCATCTACGAATGCTTCGATACGTGCAGACCACTGCATATCAAGAGCGTCGGTACAGTCATCAAAGGCTGTTGCCATAAGCATCACATTCTCCGCTACGCAGTTGACACTCTCTTCTACGAGATCTGGACCACACGTCAGACCCGGACCATCAGGATCATTCACCTTGATGATCTGTAGTGAGTCACCGAGTACGAATGGCTGGCCACCATTAGATGACTGGCACCAGTCGATTACTGTCCAGTGACGCAAGATCTTGAAACATGCGTCTGCAGATTCGTCTGCTGTGTTGAAGGTGAAGATTTGGTTCTCTTCTGAAATTCCAATCAAACTACAGTCGTCACCAACCACAATCGGAGTTCCGAAGCTTTCGTCAACTAAGTCCTCGGGTATCGCACACTCATTGAGCGTTGTATCTCTCGGCCAGATAATACTCGCATCATCAAAAATGGTACGTCGTACTCTGATTACCTGGACACAAATGTCACTGCTATTTAGTCCATCAAAGGCCTGTATACGTCGTGTAATCGTTCCAAATCCACAATTGTCAAACTCATCAGAGATACGAACTTCGATACGTGGATCACGGCAGTTATCAAAGAAGACGCCGTCAACTAATCCTGATCGGTCAGCAGGGCTGATGATGAACTCTGATGGAATTCCAAATGCCTTTTGTTCATTTTGCTCTACAATACTTCCAAACAGATCACTCAGCGGATCATTCTCGATATTATCGTAGAAGGCATCGTACTCTGGTAAATCAAAGTTACAGTCAATGGTGATGTCTGGTAGACATGTGATCTCAGGACGTTGCTTATCCTGTAGGTCTACAAAAACCATACATCCATTCTGGTTGCCATTGATATCATAGGCTCTAAAGTTGATCATGATATCAGGGGCCATTGTCTCACCCGGTGGCGGTACATTATCCTCACAACAGAAGACAACATATGGAGTACAGAGCCGGTCTTCATCTATGAAGAATGGACCGTTTGGTGTCTTTTGATAAGCATACTCGCTGTAATCTCGTCCACATGCGATCGTCAACTTCGCAAAGTCATCGAAGAGAACCTCTCCATCTCTATCAGCATCGATACTGCGTAGCATATCTAAATCGTCCATACGAATCACACAAGTCCGTTCGAGACCACAATCATCGAACGACCCATTGTCGAAAGCCTCAGCTGGTACCCGAACACTTCCTTCGGATGATAGACCGACGGCCAAGAATTCTTTACAAATAACTACTGGTGGTGTTTCATCGATGATATTCACCGCAGCGGTATCAAGGACGAAGTTGTCACAGTCATCAGTGACACGGTAAACGACATAATTCAATCCAAGTGGGAAGTTGAACATGTCATCTGGCTCTCTTGTAATCGGATCTACAGTCGGTCCGATGAGCTGCCAATCTTCATCAAAAATGGAAAAGTCAAAATCCAATCCATTTTGATCACAGTCATCATTCGCTTCTGGTAACTCGATAGGTAATCTGCGCGAACAGTCAAAGGCGTTCACTGAAAACTCCTTGTCTGGCACTGGTCCAGTGATGACAGGAGCAACAAAATCAGTGATTACAATCTCTTGAACGCCTAATTCCAGCTCTTGCTCGATAGTCTGTCCATTCTCACACGCCCATTCGAAGATGGTCCACGTACGCAGGATCTTGATCTTACAGCCAAATTCAAAGATTCGATCTTCAAATTCCAACCCTACACCACAATCATCGAGAAGTTTTTTGACGACTAACTGATATGCATTATTCCCTTCTCGATAATTCATAGGAAGTAACAGGGCAGTATCCATCATACCTCGGGAATTCATCCACTTTAGTTGAGGGAAGCCAGAACCACCCATCGACGTATCAATAGGAGCAGGAGCTACTGTATTTCCAATTCTAACATAATCCTGGGTACAGCTCAATGGATCTTTCTCATTGCGCTTCTCATCAGGATCCTGTACAAAATCACATGGGAACAGAAGTTGACCTGGTAGGTCAAAACGTCCATTTGGAATAGTATCAAATCGCAATACATCGATCGTGTCTGTACACACATCTGATCGATTACCTAAGACATCAGAAATCGTGTAAGAAGCTGTTAAGCGACGAAGTACGTTGTCATCAATGTTATCACAATCCTCAATTAGATTTTGAGAGATAATCACTGGATCCTCGAGCTCACTACAATCTTCAGCTTGATCGATCAATGTGTTTGTAATATCTCCAGCGAATTCTAAACAGAGAATTCTGGTTCTTGTCGTGTCATCACAGATTACAACTGGAGGAGACTTATCTTCCAGTAGTGCGGTTCCCCAACAAGAGTTTCCAGACTCGAAGTCAAATACTTCAATCGTCAGTTCTTGTCCGATGTAAATATCTGCATTTGGAATTTCAACAACTGGAAGAAGCTTAGATGGAGCAGTTCCTGCGGCAACCATTCTGGCAACTGCAAGGTCAGACATTCCAACACGAGCCGAAGAGCCAGAGCCAGCACCCGCTATGAACTGAATCTTATCAATGCTCACCGCGATACTATCTGGAACTAACGTTTCTAAGGCACATGGATCATTGATCCCAAGTAGCATGTCATACACTCCTATAGTTGCCTTACAAGACTCACTTACCGAGACATTAATTTTATCAATACATGACATCGATGTTGTAGAGCCGCTTCTTCTAACAACAGTAAACCCAACTGAATTTGGATTCGCAACGATCATTCCGGGGCATGTCAAGTTCACAGATTCGATAGAAGCCACGAACTGGCCAGCCGTTAGGTTATTAAAGGTCAATACATCTCCGATTTGGCCTGTTTGCATTGCGCCTACACCCATCTGTCCTAAGGTATCTACAGTCACTCTGAAAGATGCCGCACTACACTTGTCATCGACTGTACCCGTAATCTGAAGTCGCACTCTACCATCATTAGTGAATGAACACCATGGTGGGATGACCTCTACAACACGAAGTCCGACTGTTCCACACTCGGGAATGTTCGTTGGGTCACTCGGCAGTCCGAGATGGAAGTTATTCGTCGACACTCGCGATCCTGGATCGCCAAAAGTGTAAGACCCAACACCTGTACCAAAGGTCAAATTCCAATCAGGGAGCTGCTGCCCACGTATGATTGTAAATCCTTTACTACAGTTTACTTTTAGTTCGAATTCCGTTGCCGGAGCAATAGAACCCAAGGCGTGTTCTAACACCCAGGTGCCATTAACAGCTTTCAAATCGGTAAATCCAGTCTGGTTGGATGGATTCTTTATTTGAAACGCATTGAGCTCGACACTTAAAATATCCTCGCCGGGAATTGTAAATGCAAGAGAATAATCACACTCGATTCTGGCGGTGATTTTGCCCTTTTCGACAGTACAATCTGCCAACATGAAGGTGGATGCCGATATTGCAAAAAGCAACATGGGTGCGAGCCGCCTCCATTTTAATTTAAGATGATTCGTAAAACTCGCTTTCATCATGAGATACTTTTAATTAGAGTTATGAATGATGAGGCCACATAGGAGGAGTTGACTCCAATGCGCGATTGAAATAGCTGATTTACCAAACTTGTGAAAAGAGGTAAGGAGGGTTACGTCATCATTAGATCCTCAATGCCTCTAATTCGGCTCTAATTAAAATCTCAGATAAAACCCGTCAATCAGAACGACAACAGGTGCGCATAAGGAGGTTCTGCCTTACACGATGGGACAAATATAGAATTACTTTAATATGTCACAATAACATATTATGATTTTTTTTCATATCAAATCTTGACGATCCTTCTACTCAACTGATTATGAGCAGTTTGCACTAAAATCGTATAGACTCCAGATTCTCCTGGCAACTGTACTTCACGCTGGATTGCCCCCCCAAACTCCGAGGGTAAAAAGCTCAACGTGGAGACTAAACGTCCAATTGGATCACTAATAGTGATATGCACCGGAGAACTACCTCTCAGGTCTTGAAGTGAAATAGTAATCCAATCTGAAGTTGGATTTGGAGAGACGTGGAGATTGGTCTCATCGGAAGACTGAAAAAGAACTGGAGTTAATCTAAGTTGCGCAACTTCTCCTGATTGGTCCCACCTCTTGGATGTAGACCTTTTGGTCCAGTATGTAGATGGAATGGGATTAGAGCTGATGATTTCCAATGTTAGCTCATTATCGCTTTCAGGAATCTCATCATAGTAAAAGACATCTATCGATTTCTCATTCGATACGACATCTATTTCAGCTGAGCTTCTAACTTGCAGTTGGTCCTCGGACAACAATGGCAGCGAAAGCTGAAAGGCAGATAGCTCCTGCTGCGATGGAATGACGATCGAATAGTGATAGCGTCCATCTATTCGATCAACTGATTGATTGACAAGCCATTGTTCTTGGGATCGGGACTTTGATTTAGTCACGATATCACCATCAAGATCTCCACGCTTGACACAATCCCAATCCACTCTCGCCGAAGTTGCAATCTGCCATTGCCTTGGCTCGTATGGGCTAAGTGTTGGTAGATTGGCTTCACTGAATACCCATGGGCCAGTTTTGGGGAGTCCGTTAGCAACATCCTGACCGTAAAGTATCTTCTGGAGTAGAATGAGATCCTTCACGGTCACAGAGTTTGAACCATCAACATCAGCACTTTCCATCTGATATCTATCGAGAGATTCAAGACCTAAGATGTACTTGTTAGCGATTGCCAGGTCATGAGTTGTGATTCCAGCACGCCACACGTCTGCATATGCGATCTCTAATTCAAATGGTTGGTCAGGCCTCAACTCTGGTATATTATAGGTCCCATCGGCACCCGTACTTCTGAGATAGGCATCTCGATCCTGGACGATTGTGATATCAACACCGGCCAAAGGTTCACGACCATAGGCTAATACTTGTCCACTCATGCGAGCGCCAGAACATGCTGCTGATGGAAGCACAGTAAGTCGAGAAGTGTCTCGACTGGAATTAGAACTTGGATCCGTAACAACTGCCTCTATGACGTAAGAACCAGTATCGGCGCATGTGAATTGCTGAAACATCCCATCTGTAAACCAACTTAGTGAACCAGTCATCGGAGATCCACTATTGGTCATACCGATGCCACTACCCGTCACGAGTAGGTTGCTTATGCAACCTGAGTTATCACCAAGAGCTGCGAATATGACAGCAGTATCAATCGTGAGAATACCGGATGTATCCAGTTGTACTCGGATGTTATCTTCTAAGCTTACCTCCGGCGCAACCTTCTCTTGTATGTCAAACCAGACAGTACATGTATCACTCTCTTGCCCGGTAGGACTTACAGCCTTGATCAAGACTGGAACCTTAATCTTGCTATCAGCTATACAAAACGTGATCGTGTTGGAAAAAAGTCCCACATCAGTCGAGCACGATGAAGTCGTTTTCATCCCCAGGATACTGACGTCTTGACAACTCATGCTAATGAGGGAGGAATATACACTATCCAAAACTACAGTGACGGATGTATCACTCTGAGCGATGCCAAAGGTCCGGTTCAGGCTACTTCCACATCTGATACTCGGAGATCCTGTAGGGACTATCTCTACTAAGGTTGTATCAGAACGCAATGCGTCCAAACACCTGGCTTTACCTCGATAAACAATGCGATGTTGGCCGACTTCATAGTGGACTGTATCCCCTATAGCTCTCACAGATAGTCCGGGAGATTTCGCATCACCTTCTATCAAAACCTCAACATCATCAACATCGAGAAACGGACTCATTCCCTGCAACTGCGGAGCAGATAAGACGATATACTGCTGGCAGTCAGCCGTTTGGATACGTGGCAAACTGTCCGGAGCGATGATGCGTGCTGTCGAATCAATCTGGTATAATGTTTGAGTTCCTTGTAACACGGTTGCCATCGGCCAGCTCATGATATCCCAGTCAACAATGTGCTTGATCTTAGTACCACATTCGAAGGTGATTGGGTCTCGTACAGTGCGTGCGATGTCAACTTGGCATGCATTCTGAAGTCCAGGGCTAAATCCAATTAGTGTGGAGATGAATGAATTATCCCGTGGATCTTCATGAAATCCGATGGTATCATCTGGTGGTATCATTAACGTGCTCACATCAAGTGCCAAAACGAACACTGTAGAATTTACGGTTTGAGAGACTCTGTTTTGTTCGATGAGTCGCCATTCGACATTAATAAATCCAATTGTATCACCGCTTGCGGAAGAAAGCATCTCTCGTGGGCCAAAGGATGGGACGATCTGAAAATCAGCTATTGTCGTACAGGTAGATTGGACAGTAATAAGATCATTAGGACTGAGACTGTCAAGGAGGTTTACACAGCTCAAAGCCGTGTCTTTTGCAGTAAGTAAAATGGGAAGTTTATCCTCTACGATGACCTCATTCATACATACAAGACCTGAAACAGTATCTCGCAGTGACACCATAACCGCAGCGTCGGTATCTGCGCAAGTTAACATGGGTTGATTTCGACCAGGGATTTCCACCACCAGATGGTCAAGATTTTTACGCCGGGTCAGTTGATTCGGCTGAAGGAGAGCTTGGCCCGAGGCGTTGAGAGAGAGGTTGATCTGACTATAACAGGACAGACTCTGCGCCTCAAGATCTGAAGGTCTGAGTGTGCTCAAAAGCAATACAACAAGAAAACCCAAAGAATATGGAATGCGCCTAATCGTTAGGCGCAAACCATATTCCATCCTTGGGACAAGTGGTTGGATGAGTGTACTCATAAAACAGGTTCTATTATCCTCTCGGACGTAGTAAAAAGGTGGAGTTTCTCACGCTCCAGAAATTCTTAGGTATCGTGGTTTTAGTAGCGCTTCTACTTGTACTGCTGCCTGGTTAGGACCGCAGTTGAAGACACTATAGGTCAGGTTGAATAACCTTACTGATTGGGGATGTTGTTAACGTATTACAAATTTATGCAATATGTATAGTTATGAAAGACAGCTAATTGATGTTTTTGATATATCGTTTTAACATATAGGAAGTGCTTACAAATAAGCACAAAAAAAGGGCTGCCAAAAGGCAGCCCTTATCTCTTCAAACCATGTATCTACACCAGAATCTATCCGATGAGCTCAGCTTCTACGTTGTCCGACTTTGGCTCCACTCGAAGCGATTCATATTCTCGTAAACCAGTACCTGCTGGTATCTTTTTGCCAACGATGACATTCTCCTTTAACCCTTCGAGGTTATCTCGTCTTGCGGCGATAGCTGCAGTACTGAGAACCTTAGTAGTCTCTTGGAAAGACGCTGCTGATATCCAGCTCGCGGTACCTAATGACGACTTCGTAATTCCCTGGAGCAATGGACTTGAGGTCGCGGGTACAGCGTCTCTAAATTCGACAATCTTCAGATCGTTCCTTTTGAGGTAGCTGTTCTCCTCACGGATCTGACGAATCGTCGTGATCATCCCAGGCTTGAGCTTATTACTATCTCCAGCTTCGGTGATTACTTTTTTGTCAAATACGTAGTCATTCTCTTCTAAAAAGTCATACTTCTCAACTGGCTCACCTTCTAAGAACTGGGTATCACCTGGATCCTCGATCTTGACTCTTCTCATCATCTGACGCACGATCACCTCGATGTGCTTATCATTAATTCCGATCCCTTGTGAGCGATAGACCTCTTGTATACCATTGACGATATACTGTTGTACGGCAAATGGGCCTGAGATATTGAGGATATCGATTGGAGCTGTTGCACCATCCGACAGATGAGAACCTGCACGAACAAAATCTCCCTCCTGGACCAGTAGATGCTTAGATAGCTTTACCAAATACTTTCGTTGCTGCCCAGTCTTCTCGTCCGTGATGAAGATCTCGCGGTTACCACGCTTCATCTTACCGAACTTCACGATACCATCTATCTCCGCTGTAATCGCAGGATTAGATGGATTTCGAGCTTCGAACAGCTCAGTTACACGCGGAAGACCACCGGTGATATCCTGTACACCGCCGAGCTTGCGTGGGATCTTTGCAATTCGAGTTCCCGACTCTACACTATCCCCATTTTCAACCTGTAGATAAGATCCTACAGGTAGGTTATAGTTGCGAAGTACCTCGCCGTTCTCATCAACGATATTAATGGTTGGGATTTTCTTCTTCTTCTTGGACTCGATGATAACCTTCTCTTCATTACCTGTCTGGTCGTCACGCTCGATACGGAAAGAGACCCCTTCTTCGATAGATTCGTACTGAACGATCCCACCGAATTCGGACACGATAACTGCGTTGAACGGATCCCATTCGCAGATCATGTCACCCTTCTTGATCTTTTTCTTTCCCTTGATGAATAGGGTTGATCCATATGGAATGTGAAGATTCGTAAGAATCTTTCGGCTCTCAGGATCCAAAATGCGCAATTCACCAGAACGGCTCAATACAACATTTGACTCCTTATCTCCCTCCGTGTACTTAACTGTGTCTACGTTATCAAATTCAAGAAGACCATCATACTTCGAGACATGCGACGACTCTGTCTTACTAACAGATGCGATACCACCCACGTGGAACGTACGAAGAGTAAGCTGGGTACCAGGTTCTCCGATACTCTGAGCTGCGATCACACCGACTGCATCTCCTTTCTCTGAGATACGACCCGTTGCGAGATTCTTACCGTAGCACTTACTGCATACACCTTTCTTCGTCTCACAAGTCAAGACAGAACGTATCATGACCATCTCAACTCCAGCCTTCTGAATCTTCTTCGCAATGGTATTTGTGATGTACTCACCACCTTCGAGAATAACTTCTTCAGATTCAGGATGAAGGATATCCACAAGAGCATATCTCCCCTCAATTCGTGGAGCTAATTCTTGTACGATCTTATCATTATCATATAGAGCTGTCGTCTCGATACCTCTGAGAGTAGAGCAGTCCTCTTCAATGATGATCACATCCTGAGCGACATCTACTAATCGTCTGGTCAAGTAACCCGCATCAGCCGTCTTCAGAGCGGTATCTGCCAGTCCCTTACGAGCACCATGGGTAGAGATAAAGTACTCGAGTACAGATAGACCATCTACAAAGTTGGCCAAGATCGGGTTCTCGATGATAGCTCCTCCCGTGTCACCAGACTTTCGAGGTTTTGCCATCAATCCACGAAGACCGCACAATTGCTTGATCTGCTGCTTACTACCACGCGCTCCTGAGTGAAGCATCATGTAAACAGAGTTAAATCCACCTTTGTGAGTGCTCAACTCATCCATAAGGCTATCGGTGATCTTATTATCAGCGAAAGTCCACTTATCGATAACCTGGTTGTACCTCTCATTAGAGGTGATGAGACCCATGTTATAGTTATCCCAGACCTCATCTACTTCTGTTTGAGCTTCTGTCAATGTAGATTCCTTGACAGTAGGAGTAATCAGGTCACCAAGGTTAAAGGATAGGCCTCCTTTAAACGCCCATTTAAATCCTAAGTCCTTGATCTGATCCAAGAATGTTGCAGCAACGGCAAAATTCGTTCGTTCGATTACGTCCTGGATGACCACTTTTAGATTCTTCTTTGTCAGTAGTACATCTACGAATGGCACTCCCTCAGGGACAGATTCATTGAAAATCACACGCCCAACAGTCGTTTCTATACGCTCCTTAACTAAGTGGCCAAGTTCATTCTCCACATCGGCTCGTACAGAGATCGCGTCATGTAGATCTATTTGACCCTCGTTAAAAGCGATCAGCACCTCCTCTTCACTGTAGAATGTTCTGGTCTTCTTCTTTTTCTTCTCAATCTTACTCTTAGTGATATAATACAAGCCAAGTACCATATCCTGAGATGGCAGGGTGATCGGTGACCCATTCTGAGGATTGAGCATATTGTGTGCCGAGAGCATTAGCAACTGCGCTTCCAGGATCGCACCTTGGCTCAGTGGTACGTGTACCGCCATCTGGTCACCATCGAAATCCGCATTGAATGCTCCACATACCAAAGGATGTAAGCGGATCGCCTTTCCTTCCACCAGGGTGGGTTGGAATGCTTGGATTGATAACCTGTGGAGTGTTGGAGCACGGTTCAACAGAATCGGATGCCCTTTCAAAATCCCTTCAAGTATCTCCCATATCACCGGATCTTTGCGGTCAACCAGCTTCTTCGCTGATTTGACCGTCTTCACGATGCCTCGCTCTATCAATTTGCGAATGATGAACGGCTTGAATAACTCAGATGCCATTCCTTTTGGAAGACCACATTCGTGGAGCTTAAGGTATGGGCCGACAACAATTACAGAGCGACCAGAATAATCAACACGCTTACCGAGTAGATTCTGACGGAAGCGACCTTGCTTTCCTTTGAGGATGTCACTCAACGATTTTAATGATCGACCACCTTCAGCCTTGACCGCGTTCGACTTTCGACTATTGTCAAAGAGTGAATCCACGGCCTCCTGAAGCATTCGCTTCTCGTTGCGCAAGATGACCTCTGGAGCCTTGATCTCAAGCAGACGCTTGAGTCGATTATTTCTGATGATTACACGACGATAAAGGTCATTGAGATCGGAACTCGCAAAGCGACCTCCATCCAATGGCACTAATGGCCGTAGTTCTGGTGGAATCACCGGCAGATAGTCGATGATGGCCCACTCGGGCTTATTCTCGATGCGCTTATTCGCATCGCGGAATGCTTCAACGACACGGAGTCTCTTCAGAGCTTCTGACTTTCGCTGTTGGGAGGTCTCTGTAGCAGCTTGATGACGCAGATCATATGATAGCTGATCAAGGTCCAGCCTTTCCAATAGACCCTTCACACCGTCAGCTCCCATTTTAGCGATGAACTTATTGGGATCAGAATCATCGAGAAGGTGGTTATCACTTGGAAGCGTGTCTAAGACCTCGAAGTATTCTTCCTCTGTCAGAAGTGCCTTGGTCTCAATCTCACCTTCCTTTAATCCTGGCTGGATAACAACATATCGCTCGTAGTAGATGATCGATTCCAGATTCTTTGACGATAGTCCAAGAAGATATCCAATCTTGTTCGGGAGCGACTTAAAAAACCAAATGTGTACAACGGGGACAACCAACTTGATGTGTCCCATGCGTTCACGACGAACTTTTTTCTCTGTCACTTCGACCCCACAGCGATCACAAACGATACCCTTGTATCTGATGCGCTTATACTTACCACAGTAGCACTCATAGTCCTTTACAGGACCGAAGATGCGCTCACAGAAAAGTCCATCACGCTCTGGTTTGTATGAGCGGTAGTTGATAGTCTCTGGTTTGAGTACTTCACCATGTGATCTCTCAAGGATATCATCTGGAGATGTGAGACTAATCGTGATCGAATTGAAATCTGAATTGGTTTGCCTTGCGGCGTATTTACTGAATGCCATTTCTTTTCTCTTTAGTGATTCAAATAAGAAACTGATTAGTCAAACTTGACATCGAGTGCAAGTCCGCGCAATTCATGAATCAAAACATTAAATGATTCAGGAATATTTGGCTCTGGTAGGTTTTCACCCTTAACAATCGCCTCATATGCCTTGGCACGTCCAACGATGTCATCTGACTTCAACGTCAATAACTCTCGAAGAATATTAGATGCTCCAAATGCCTCGAGCGCCCATACTTCCATCTCACCAAATCGCTGACCACCGAATTGTGCCTTACCTCCCAGTGGTTGCTGCGTAATTAGAGAGTATGGACCTATAGAACGTGCGTGCATCTTGTCATCTACCATGTGAGATAGTTTAATCATGTAGATGATACCTACAGTTGCTTTCTGGTGGAATCTATCTCCAGTCTCACCGTCGTATAAGTAGGTCTGTCCAAGCTCCGGGAGTCCGGCCTGCTGGATATAGTCACCTATCTCATCAATCGAAGCGCCATCAAAAATTGGTGTTGCAAACTTGCGTCCCAACTTCTCACCAGCCCATCCGAGTACCGTTTCAAAAATCTGCCCGATGTTCATACGTGACGGCACACCAAGCGGGTTGAGTACGATATCTACTGGGGTTCCATCCTCCAAGAATGGCATATCCTCCTCGCGAACGATCATCGCCACGATGCCCTTATTCCCGTGCCTTCCAGCCAGCTTATCACCGACCTTAAGCTTTCGCTTCTTGGCCATGTAGACCTTGGCCAACTTAAGTACTCCCGCAGGTAACTCATCACCGATACTGATGTTGAATTTCTCTCGCTTATACCGACCAACCTCATTGTTGACCTTGATGCTATAGTTGTGAAGCAACTGACCGATCAACTTATTCGTCTTGTCATCACGTGTCCAACCAGAGTAGTCTACCTGACTATAGTCGAGTGATTTGAGCACTTTGGCTGAGAACTTAGTCCCTTTAGGAATTAGGCTCTCATTGTAGATGTTACGAACACCCTCCGAGCCTTTACCACCGATGAGCTTTTGGAGCTTGTCAATGAGTACTGTCTTTAACTCGTTCAAGGCTACCATGTGTCGATCCTCCAGCTTGGAGAGAAGCTCCTTTTCTTGCACCTTCTGGAACTTATCTTTTTTCGCTCGGGCGAAAAGTCGCTTGTCGATGATGATTCCCTTAGTAGATGGCTTAGCCTTGAGTGAGGCATCCTTGACATCACCCGCCTTATCTCCAAAGATGGCACGGAGTAGCTTTTCCTCTGGGGTTGGGTCAGATTCACCTTTAGGTGTGATCTTTCCGATAAGGATATCACCTTCTTTGACCCATGCACCGGTGCGGATGATTCCGTTTTCGTCAAGGTCCTTAGTGCCTTCTTCGCTCACGTTAGGAATATCATTAGTCAATTCCTCTTCACCGAGCTTAGTATCTCTTACGTCAAGTTCGAAACTCTCGATATGCAGAGAAGTGAAAATATCCTCTTTCACAACTCGCTCACTGAGTACGATGGCATCCTCAAAGTTGTATCCCTTCCAGGGCATGAAGGCCACCTTCATATTTTGGCCCAAAGCCAATTCTCCACGGTCAGTGGCATATCCTTCACACAGAAGACTGCCCTTGTGGACGCGATCTCCCTTTTTGACGATGGGTTTGAGATTAATACAGGTTCCCTGATTTGTTCGGCGGAACTTGATCAGGTTATACTTCTTCACGTTATCGTCGAATGATACCAAGTCCTCCTCATCAGTGCGATCATACTTGATCACAATCTCGTTGGCATCTACATACTCGACGACGCCTTCTCCCTCCGCGTTGATAAGCATTCGGCTATCCTGTGCCACCTTGGCTTCGATACCTGTACCTACCACTGGGCTATTCGGACGGACCAAAGGAACCGCCTGACGTTGCATATTCGAACCCATCAGTGCCCGGTTGGCATCATCGTTCTCCAAGAAAGGAATCAAAGACGCCGAGACACCGACGATCTGGTTAGGTGCTACATCCATGTACTCGATTTCCTCTGGAGTCAGTACTGGAAAATCCCCGTGCTCACGGCACTTTACACGATCGGTTACGAATGCCCCCTCTTCTTTGAGTTCTGCATTAGCTTGTGCGATTCGCTTGTAATCTTCACCCTCAGCGGAGAGATATTTTATGTCACCATCGAGATCCACTTTACCTTCTGTTACCTCACGATAGGGTGTCTCCAAGAATCCCATCTTGTTCACCTTAGCGTGTACACAAAGCGTAGAAATCAACCCAATGTTAGGCCCTTCAGGTGTCTCAATAGTACAGAGTCGCCCGTAGTGACTGTAATGGACATCACGAACCTCAAATCCTGCTCTTTCACGAGATAAACCACCTGGTCCGAGAGCCGATATTCTCCGCTTGTGAGTGATCTCAGAAAGCGGGTTGGTCTGATCCAAAAACTGGGATAGCTGAGATGTTCCGAAGAAGGAATTGATCACAGATGACAGTGTTCGCGCATTGATCAAATCAACAGGTGTAAATACCTCGTTATCTCTCACATTCATGCGCTCACGAATCGTCCGAGCCATACGGGCCAAGCCTACACCAAACTGAGCATAAAGCTGCTCACCCACTGTTCGAACACGGCGATTAGAAAGGTGATCAATATCATCCAGTTCTGCACGTTGATTGACCAGTGAGACCAAATACTTAACGATGGATAGTATATCCGCTTTGGTCAATACCAAAGTTAGCAGGTCCACATCGACCTCTAACTTGCGATTGATTTTGTAGCGTCCGACCTCTCCCAGATTGTAGCGCTTATCTGAGAAGAAGAGCTTGTCGATTATACCACGAGCTGTCTCTTCATCTGGTGGATCTGTACCACGTAACTGTCTATAAATATGCTGTACGGCTTCTATCTCTGAACTGGAAGGATCTTTTTGGAGCGTGTTATAGATGATCGAGTAATCCTCCTCGATATCATCTCTTTGGAGGATGATCGTATCGACATCAGCCTCTTTGATGAGCTTCACATTCTCCTCATCAAGTACAACGTCTCTTTCGAGTATGATTTCATTTCGCTCGATGGTGACCACTTCACCCGTATCCTCATCAACGAAGTCCTCTGTCCACTTGCGTAGTACACGAGCTGCGAGTTTACGTCCGATCGACTTTTTGAGACTTGCTGCGGTTACATTAACCTCCTCTGATAACCCAAATAGGTTAAGAATCTCCTTGTCCGAGTCAAATCCGATGGAGCGCAGAAGAGTGGTGACTGGAAATTTTTTCTTTCTGTCGATGTAGGTATACATGACATTGTTGATGTCCGTGGCAAATTCCATCCATGCTCCCTTGAACGGAATTACTCTCGCAGAGTAAATCTTAGTTCCATTCGGGTGGAAAGACTGGCTAAAGAAGACACCGGGCGAACGGTGAAGCTGGGAGACGATGACACGCTCAGCACCATTCACGACAAAGGTTCCCTTGGGTGTCATATAAGGGATATTCCCCAAGAACACATCCTGAACGATCGTCTGAAAATCGACGTGTTCCTCGTCATTACAGGAGAGACGCAACTTCGCCTTTAACGGAACGCTATAAGTAAGCCCTCTCTGCATACATTCCTCGATCGTGTAACGAGGAGGATCAATGAAGTAGTCCAAAAACTCCAGCACGAATATGTTTCTCGCATCCGTAATCGGAAAGTTCTCCTGGAACACGCGATACAAACCTTCGAACATGCGGTTCTCAGGTGTGGTCTCCAATTGAAAGAACTCCTGAAACCCTTTTAGCTGTATCTCAAGCAGGTCAGGATATCCTGGTGGAAGTTTAATCTTACCGAAGTTGATCCTTGGCGGGGCAGTTATTGTGGAAACACCGTTGGCTGACATGGACATAAATTTATGAGGTGAAGATCTCAGATTTAACCTGTGATCTCTGGAGTTAAAGACTCCAAAAAGAATCTTTTATCATCATTAATGCATCTCGA
>JBCBIX010000014.1:0-41415 GCA_038523965.1 Bacteroidota bacterium | reverse complement strand
CATGGTTTGAACCGATTAAACCGATCCGTTTGGATGGCTCCTCGCTTACCATTCAGGTGCCAAACGCGTTTTACTACGAATGGCTTGAGGAGAATTACGTAGGTCTATTGAAGAAGACCATTCGGCAGGAGCTCGGAGAAGGGGCTATGCTGGAGTATCAGTTTTTGATCGAAGATCATAAAGAAGTTACCCCACCAACTCATCACGGAACAGGAGGACGTTATGGGAATGATGCCATACGCAACCCATTTGTCATTCCTGGCATAAAGAAGATGCGGGTCGACCCTCAACTCAATACGAAGTACACTTTTGATAATTTTATCGAAGGAGACTGCAACAAGTTGGCCCGCAGTGCCGGATTGGCTATCGCAAAGAACCCAGGTGGTACTGCATTTAATCCGTTAGTGGTGTATGGTGAGGTTGGCCTCGGCAAAACACATCTGGTTCATGCGATCGGCAATGAAATTAAGCATCGGTTTCCACAGAAAAATGTCTTGTACATCTCCACTGAGCGCTTTACGAATCAGATCATCGAGTCCATCAAGAAGGCTTCCGTAAATGAATTGGTTAATTTTTACCAGTCCATTGATGTTTTATTGGTAGACGATATCCAGTTCTTAAGTAACAAGCAGAAAACCCAGGAGATCTTCTTCAACATCTTCAATCATCTGCATCAGATAGGTAAGCAGATCATTCTGACTTCTGATCGTGCTCCAAAGTCCCTCGAAGGAATCCAAGATCGCCTCATCTCCAGATTCAAGTGGGGTCTAAGTGCAGATCTACAAACGCCAGATTTCGAGACGCGCATGGCCATCCTACTCTCTAAAATGGATGCCGAGGGTGTGACATCTGTCGATCAGGACATCTTAGAGTTCATCGGATATAATGTCAGAGATAATGTCAGAGAGTTGGAGGGTGTTGTTGTGTCTCTCATCGCCCAGTCTTCTCTCAACCATCGAACAATCGATCTGGAGCTTGCCAAAAAGGTAGTGGAGAACTTCGTTACTGGTATTTCTAAGGAGGTGACTATCGACAAGATCAAACAGATGGTGTCCGAGTATCTGAACGTGCCCATTGAAAAAATCCAAGGCAAAACGCGCAAACGCGAAGTAGTCATGGCGCGTCAGTTGTCCATGTATTTGGCAAAACATCACACCAATAGTTCGTTAAAAACAATCGGAGATAACTTCGGCGGTCGAGATCACAGCACCGTCATCTACTCCTGCAAGACTGTCGAAGATCTACTCGACACGGATCCTTTGGTGAAAGATGCCCTTCACGAGCTCGAGAAAAAAGTCAAGATGAGCGTATCAGGTCTCCAAGGCTGATCTACTTACACTCTCAGTTCTTGTCCGGTCATCAATACTTCACCTGCGCTTAAGGCGTTCTTTCTGCATTCTAAAGCAAAGCAGAATCGACAAATGAATTATTTCGCCTCCATCTCAATCGCTTTCGTACTTCTCATCGGACTGTCCTCATGTACTACTGAAAAGAACTCATTCGGGGTAGAGCCCTACGAAGTTACTGAGGCAGGGCTGCAGTGGTACAAGATCGAGGACCTCGAGACCATGGAAAATATCGCAGACCGCACGGTTCTCGTAGATATGTATACCAGCTGGTGTGGCTGGTGTAAGAAGATGGACAAGAATACATTCACTGATCCCAACGTCGTAGATTATCTCAACGAGCACTTTGTTCTCGTTAAGTTCAATGCTGAACGCAAAGATCCGGTCACTTGGAAAGGTGAGACCTATGAAACTGTGCGAATGGGTAGACGAGGAACCAATGGTCTGGCGGTGAAACTCCTCGATGGTCGCCTGGGCTATCCAAGTCTGGTCTATCTCGATGGTAGCAACCTCGAAAAGATCACAAAGGTGCCAGGATACAAGACCCCGGATCAACTCCTTAATGATTTACGCTCTGTATCCACTCCGCGCTCCTCATGACTTCTCCACGTATTGTCTGTTTTGGCGAACTTCTTTGGGATGTTCTTCCCTCAGGAAAAGTAGCTGGAGGTGCACCTTTTAACATTGTCAATAGAGCTAATGCGCTCGGCGCATCGGCCACAGTTATAAGTTCAGTTGGCCAAGATGATCTCGGCACGGCACTATTGGATCTCGTCGCGGAGTTAGGTAATGCGACTTCTTATATCCAAACACACCCAGATCTGGAGACCAGCAGATCCATCGTAACGATTAGCGAATCCGGCGAACCTACTTACGATCTACTACACCCAGTGGCATGGGATGATATCCAGGTCAACTCTGAAGTGGTTGATTTGGTGGGGAGTTGTGATGCGTTCATCTACAGTAGCTTAGCCTTAAGAGATGAACGGTCCCGAGAAGCCATGTTCGAAGTTCTTCCACATGCATCGCTCACCATCTGTGACATCAACCTACGCGCCGGACACTATACGCAGGATACAATACTCCGGATGCTCGATCAGGCTCATATCCTCCGTGCTAATGAACATGAGCTAAACACAATCTGCAAATGGCTAAATATCACAGAGAAGAGTTGGGAGAAGAAAGTTCGGAGTATCTACAGTCATTACAACTACCAGGCCTTAGTTACGACCTTAGGAGGTGCCGGTGCGGTCTGTTTTGACGGAACAGAATTCTTCAGCCAACCTGTCTTCCGAGTGGACGTAGTGGATACTGTAGGAGCTGGCGATGCCTTTTTAGCGGCCTTTATCACTTCACACTTACGTGACAACCCTATCCAAGACTCGCTGCGCTATGGTTGCGCTGTAGGCGCTCTTACTGCGGCTAAAGCCGGAGGAACACCTCAGATCAGTACCGCTGAGATAGACGCCATTCTCACCTCTGCTAACCGCCATGACTAATTAAGGAGCCGCTCGGATCGATGTTCGCTCCTGAATCCAGCATGGCACTGTAAATGCATCTCCTTCGTTCAGCTGACGCAAGAAGATGGCCTCCCTATCCGGCATGAACTGTCGATACCTTGTGATCCACTCATTGGCTTCATCACTTACAGCAGGGTCAATCTTCTTTGCGTACCTGAACTTATCGATGGCAGCCCAGGTCACTACCTGACTGTCCCAGCCGCGTCCGGGTCCACATAGCGGCCCACTGGACGCATAAAGTTTACCGATTAAGATGTAAGGGTCGCCCCAGTCAGGGCGCTGTTCTGCGGCCATGAGAGCAAACCTACGAGAGGCCACGAAGTTCTTGATATGGACATAATAGATCTTGGAAATGCGTAGTAGAATGTTCGCTTTTTTTATGCGGTCTTCTTCTTCATCCACATAGGTCTGATAGCTCGAGATCGCCTCCTCGAAGCGTCCCTCATTGAGGGCTTGACTGGCGATCTTGAGTGGACCTGGAGGCGGAGGAGGGACATAGCATTCCTTTTCCTTTGCCTCTTTGATTCTCACGAATCTGGCTTCCTCTCGATCACAGTTAGCCCATACCAGTTTGAGATATACCTCAGTGATGTTATCACAGTCAGTGGTGTCAGATTCGAACTGGTCATAGTATTTGTCCATGTAATAATCGCAGTTGTAAAAGCCTCGAAGCCCCTCCAGTCCGCTCAACAGCTCTGGAGAATACTCACGGATAACTTCCCAAGCATCGCAGTACTTGTCCTTGCAATTGGCTTCTCCAAAGTCGATGATGTCAAAGATTTGATAGGCATACTGGCTCGCCTCTGCATGACTAATCTTTTCGTCGAGTACTTGATCGTACAGCATCCGTGAGAACGGATTGACCATGAAGTAATCAGCCTTTTGACCTTTGCGGTCGACGACTTCTTTGAACATCTCAAATACCTCGTCTGAGTTGGTGTAATCTCTGTAGTTGTAGTAGCAATCGAATGCCTTGCGCGCTAAGATTTTACCATCATCTCCAAAACACTCGATACGCTTGTCATAGATCGCCAGCACAGTATCCACGATACCTTGACGATCCTGAGTTGTAGCCTCTCTGAATAGGTTGTAATAGATCTTCACTCCATCATCAAAATGGTAAGTCGCTCGTCCGTTGGCTCCTGGTGCAGTATAAAACGCCTCACGCCACAAATCTTTCGCCTTTGGATAGTTTTTATACTTCACCTGATCGCGATACAAGGTGAATGCATCAGTGGTTCGACTTCTTATGGAAGGGTCGAGATCATCCAGTGTAATGCATGATGTGAGTCGGGGTGCTTCCTGCTTTTGGGGAGTTGTCACTTCTGGAGTAGTTGGTGCTACTACTTCGACAGTTTGCGTGGAGCACGCCGCCATCAACATAAAAAGAGGAAACAAATAGACAAGGTGCCTCATGGATCAAGTGCTTAGACCTTTGAAAATAACAGGGCAAGTAGAAACCAACCACCGAATTAACATGAGATCGCTACTGTGGAGATAAAATCACCTTATCGGACCAATAATCTTTTCGATCTCGGCCATACGAACGACTACAAGGCTATCCCGATAAGCTTCAACAAGACTATCTCTACTCGCGATACACAGACTATCCAGCTCACCGCGTAGCAACGTTCTCCGATGGCTAAACATCGTATCTCCCCTGTACTTGATATCAGGATCTGTGATGTTGGCTCGCTGAACATCAGAAGTACAGGAAGTCATCATCCCAATGATCATGAGAGCACATAGCACTCTCATCGCTTCTCTACATGGATAGCCACCTGAATATCGTCGACAATATCGATGAGTTGTTCATCTGTAACACTGCCAGTATTGATGACATCTGCCAAGACTTCAGCAGCGATTCTATCACCAAACTCACCTAATGATTGTTGGACTTCTGGATGTTCTGAAATAGTCACGGAGATCCGATCAGTCACTTCCAATCCATTGGCCTTACGTAAGTTTTGGATGCGATTGACAAGTTCATTGGCGATGCCTTCTCTTCTCATAACCGGCGTGATACTGATATCCAGCGCCAGAGTGATGTCACCGTCAGTAGCCACTTGCCAGCCAGGAATCTCGTCAGCACTAATCTCAAAGTCTTCTATGGATAACTCATATGCAGTATCCTCTATCGTCAGTGTGTACACTCCGGTCTTCTCGATGTGGCTGATAGCGGTTTGATCCATCTCGCTGATCTGTTTGGCAGCCGCTTTCATGTTCTTACCCAGCTTTCGACCCAGCGTCTTAAAGTTGGGCTTGATCCGCTTATTAATAACACCAGATGTATCTGTGATATACTCGATTTCTTTGACGTTGACTTCGGATAGGATCAAGTCCTTCACCGATTCCACCTGCTGTTGAAAGCGATCATCCAGGATGGGCAATAGGATCTTTTGCAATGGTTGTCTCACTCGGATTCGTTCCTTTTTGCGCAGGCTCAGTACCAACGATGAAATCCGCTGTGCATATCTCATGCGTTCCTCGAGCTCAGCATTAATAGCTTTTGTATTCTGGGTAGGCATATTGGCCAGATGTACTGAGGCGCTGGACTCCAAGCCTGTAACTTCATTCAGATTACGATATAGCCAATCACCAAAAAACGGTGCAATCGGAGCCATAAGCTTGGCTATGGTGATCAAACACTCATATAGGGTTTGATTAGCTGCGATCTTATCTGGACCATACTCCCCTTTCCAAAATCGACGCCGACACAACCGGACGTACCAGTTACTTAGATTGTCTTCTACAAAAGACTGGATCAACCGCCCGGCATTGGTTGGTTCGTAGGCTGCATACTCTGCGTCTACCTGACCTACAAGGGTGTTCATCACTGAGATGATCCATCGGTCGATCTCTGTGCGCTGGCTAAGTGGTATGGTCTCTTGCTCATATGTAAAGCCATCCAGATTCGTATACAGAGCGAAAAAGGAGTACGTGTTGTACAGTGTTCCAAAAAACTTGCGCTTGATCTCCTCTACCCCTGCGATGTTAAACTTCAGATTATCCCAAGGTTGTGCATTGGTCATGAGATACCATCTGGTTGCATCGGCTCCGTGATTTGCTAAGGTTTCAAATGGATCTACCACATTTCCCAATCGCTTGGACATCTTGACCCCATTTTTGTCCAAGACAAGCCCCGTGCTGACGACATTCTTGTAAGCGACTGATCCCTTAACCATGGTAGCGATGGCATGCAGGCTATAAAACCAACCACGCGTTTGGTCTACTCCTTCGGAAATAAAATCAGCAGGAAAACTGCGACTAAACGTATCCTGGTTTTCCATAGGATAGTGCCACTGGGCGTATGGCATGGAACCACTATCGAACCAAACATCGATCAGGTCAGTCTCTCGTTTCATCTCGCGACCATCCGAAGAGACCAAGATCACATCGTCGATATATGGTTTATGTAGATCTGCTGGTGTCTCCTGGGAGAGGCTTAATGCTCCATTGGCCTTGGCAATCTCCTCGTGGAGTTGTTCTATTGATCCGATGCAGACTTCTTCTTGTCCATCCTCAGTCCGCCAGATGGGTAGCGGTATGCCCCAAAACCGTGAGCGAGATAGATTCCAATCCTGGAGGTTTTCTAACCAGTTTCCAAAGCGTTTCTCTCCGGTAGCTGCCGGCTTCCAGTTGATCGTTTTGTTGAGTTCAACCATCTTCTCTCGAGCTGCTGAAGCCTTGACAAACCAACTATCCAAAGGATAGTAGAGAATCGGTTTATCGGTACGCCAGCAGTGAGGATAGTTATGCTGATACTTTTGGACGTTAAATGCTTTGTTTTCGGTCTTTAGCTTGATGGCGATGTCCACGTTGACATCTCGATAGGTATCCTCAGGTTCATTCCGATAATTCTTGACGTATCGCCCCCCAAATTCGCCAACTGAGTCTACGAACTTTCCTTGCTTATCTACGAGAGTGAGCGCAGCCAGGTTATTCTGCTTTCCTACCTTCATGTCATCAGCACCGAATGAAGGTGCAATGTGAACGATACCAGTACCATCACTGGTCGAAACAAAGTCACCGACTACCACTTTAAAGGCGTCTCCCTCTTCTGGCATGACATATGGAAGAAGCTGCTCATATCTGACTCCTTCCAAGTCTCGGCCGATATAACGGCCCAACACCTCGTAAGGGATAATCTTATCTGTAGGTTGATAAGAACTGTAGTCTGCCTCTGCCTGCGCTGGTTTAAACCATTTGGACAATAGATCCTCGGCCATAATAAGCTGGACAGGGTCCTTGGTATACGGGTTGTAAGTAGCCACCTTGACATAGTTGATCTTGGCTCCAACGGCTAAGCCAACATTAGACGGCAGGGTCCAGGGAGTTGTGGTCCAGGCGATTATATAGACGTCTGCCGATGTCCCCTCCTCAAACAACGGAGCCGAGTGATCGTCGCGAACAACTTTGAACTGAGCTACGATAGATGTGTCCTTCACATCCTTGTAACATCCAGGCATATTCAGCTCGTGTGAGCTAAGACCTGTACCCGCAGCTGGACTATAGGGTTGGATGGTGTAACCTTTGTAAAGAAGGCCTTGGTCATGTAGATTCTTCAGCAGAGACCAGACACTCTCGATATAATCATTCTCGAATGTGATGTATGGATCATCCAGGTCTGCCCAGTAACCCATCTTACGTGTGAGATCATCCCACTGATCCTTGAATTTCATGACCGTCTGTCGGCAAGCCTTATTATAGTCCTCCACCGTAATGGTCACTCCGATATCATCTTTGGTAATGCCCAGTTCCTTCTCCACCTTGAGCTCGACTGGCAATCCATGGGTATCCCAGCCACCTTTGCGCTCGACGCGCTTACCTTTCATGGTCTGGTATCGACAGAACAAATCCTTAACAGTTCGTGCCATCACATGATGGATGCCAGGCTTACCATTGGCTGAAGGAGGGCCTTCATAAAAGACAAAAGGATTGTCGGCCGGACGAGAGTCGATGCTCTGTTGGAAAGTATTCTCAGCACTCCACTTCGCTAAGATCTCTTGATCTATCTCGGGAAGATTTAGCCGCTCGTATTCCTTGTACTTCTTCATGTCTCGACGCGTTGAGGCGCGAATATCGTGTATGTGGCTATACTGTGATAAGCAGCCTCAAGTCTAAAAACCGTCCGCGCACCACCCTCTCTAAAACAACATGGGCGATATCCGTGCTGGATACCGCCCATGCGATAAGATTATATATCAGAACTGGCTTAGTTCACTGCATCAGCCAGGGCCTTTCCAGCCTTAAACTTGACCATTGTCTTTGCTTTGATCTGCATCTTCTCACCTGTGAGCGGGTTACGGCCCTCACGAGCTGCTCTGTGAGAAGTAGAGAAGGTACCGAACCCGATGAAAGAAGCCTTGTCACCAGCCTTGAGAGTATCTTCGATAGCATTAAAAACAGTATTCACAGCTGTAGTAGCATCTGCCTTAGAGATACCAGCAGCGTCAGCAACAGATGTGATTAATTCTCCTTTGTTCATTTACGTATAGTTTAAGGATGATTAAAAATTATTTAGACGCGAAAGTATACTTCCAAAAATGATCAAACAATCTTTCTATCGTTTTTTAGGGGAAACTCCAAGCCACAAGGGGGATAGAACATTTGATAGAACAGAAGTAGCATTAGACATAATCTAATAAATATGAACAAATATAACACACATAATAAAATGATTAATATTTCTGTCTGAATCCTCTATTTGGCTAAAAAACCCAAAACTGCCTCACTTTAGCTCCAACGATGCATACGAAGCTCCTCAATACGTGCTCCGATGCTATTAAATAGAATGATCAGAAGAAAAATCATCACTCCAGGAGGAACAGCTACCCACCAAGCCTTGATGTACTCCCGGCTACTACTGAGCATCTGGCCCCAGCTCACCACATCTGACGGTACTCCAATCCCCAAAAACGAAAGTGTGGATTCAACAAGAATAGCGGTGCTCGCACTAAAGCTACAAGCGACCATGATCGGTCCAATGATATTGGGAAGTATGTGGCCTACACTAATTCGGTAAGCCCGTAACCCGTTTAGCTCGGCACTGCGGACATAGGACATCTCCGATACCCTCATCGTCTCCGCCCGAATTATCCTGGTCATAGCAACCCAACGTACTAAGCCAAGCAGAAGGATCACCGCACCAATAGATGGATTTGGTATAAACGCGTAGATGGCCAAAAAAATGAATAACCGAGGTACTGCCCTGAAGATTTCGATCATCCGCTGGACAATGGTGTCAACGGGAAGAGTAATGGCCTTTTGTTTGAGGAGCCAGTTGATCACAACCGACCCAAGAATCAATGAAATCCCACTTATGACCAGTACTACAAGAAGTCCGAGCCCGCTGTCTTGCATGAAGAACTCGCGCGCGTAAAACATGGACAGAAAAATCACAATACCAATCCATGCCAACTTGACCACACCGACCTTCAACCGATCATCTCCAAAATACCCAGCTGACAAGCCTAATAAAAGCGCCACAAAGAGACTTATAGCCGTGCTACCGATGCCGATAATCAATGCCGTTGGAATACCATGTATAAGCCGTGCGAGTACATCTCGGCCAATGCCATCTGTGCCTAAATGATGAACTAAACGCCTACCCTGCTCATCTATCTCCACATACCCTGGAGGACGAAACCCTTCTGTGGATGACGATACATCTTCAGGCCCGAATGGTACAAGTATACCATGAGAGCCCGCGATATGGTCCGCTAACAGTCCGATCGATATCAACAACACAAGCGATGACAACAAGAGCCAAAGCCGTCGGTCGGAACGAAGGTGACTAACTGGCATCGGCTCGGTGATGACGACCAACACGTTCGGCGGTCTGAGGATACAACTGCATCAACAGTATATCTCCGATAAGATACCCGATGATGGTAGTCAGACTTATGATCAGGATGATGGCGAATATCACTGGCCAGTCACCAGCTCCGATACTCTCTAACATAAGTCGTCCGATTCCGGGAATATTGAATATGACCTCAATCACGATGGATCCACCAAACAAGGCTGGAATTGCCCCCGTAATCACTGTGGTATAGTTGAGTAGACCATCTGGTAGGATATGCTTCCTCAAGACCTGGTTCTCAGAAAGGCCTCGTGATCTCGAGGCAGTGATGTACACCTTTGTTGAACTGGATAGAAGGTCACGTTTGGTGATTCTGCTGAGATATGCCATCTCGTGAACGACCAAGCAAATAATCGGCAAGACCAACTGACCAGCGTTGTCCAGCATTCGATGACCTACCCCTGCTCCAGTAAAATCAGGCCTAATTCCTACTGAAGGGAACCAATTCGTCCAGCTGCCGTAATCTGATGTTGTCAAAAAAACAACAGCCAAGGTTGCCAACCAAAACAACGGCATCGCATAAAAGGCATAAGTGAATCTACTTAGGATGGTATCGATAAGCCGCCCTTCGTATTTCACCTGTGTGTAAGCCATGAGCAGTGATAAAAGTGCGATGAGAATCAAGGCAATCGTGCTCATACTCAATGTCCATGCAACGGCAGTTCCAACTCTATCCCAGACACTTCTACCATCTGATAGTGAACGACTGAATAAGGCCGATCTTCCAAAAAGCCAATGGTGAAACTGATTATCATTCGACCATCGTAGAACTGGATAGAACATCTTCTTCTCATGAGTAAGCTTATTCACTGCAGCATTCAACTGCATCCAGTCATTCTGAAGCTCATCATCGGCAGGAGGGGGATGTACAGCAGTCATACGCCGCTGGAGAGTGGTGAGATCTTGTGATTGTTCCAATTTGAGGAGGGAAGCTAAGAGCTTCGCATTCTCTTTAGATCGATCAACACTGAGGATCAACTCACCAATTAGTTCCCAAATCTGTACAACTGTCTCACACTGATGAGTCTCGCGACACAATGACTTGGCACGCCTCCTGAGGCTGATCGTCGGTAGGTTGTTTATGCTCTCGCTCAGAAAGCTTGGCTGAACAGATAGGTAGAATTGAGGCTTTAAGCCATGCGTTTCAGCAGCTTTCAGTCGATAAGCGTCGATGTAGTTCGTCCTGGACAGGTAACTATCCAGCCCATCCAGATCAAGGCGACGCTCGATCGAATCCCCCGGTGACGAAGACATCAACAAGAATGAAATGATGAGCACCGCCAACATTGTCGGGATGGCGTACACCAACCTCCTTAGCACGTAGTGCCCCATGCGGGCTAATTTACACTAAAGGCATTGGCGAAGTAATTCGGCCTCTTAGTCGATAGGTATGGGATGATCTTTCCGTCCACTGCCACTCGACCCTGAGGAGCATACAGAAAAATAGCCGGTGCATCATCATAGACCTGTTGTTGGAAGTCACGATAGGCTTGAAGTTGGATGTCGGCCGAGGTAGACTGAATTTGCTCGATAAGCCGATCTGCCTTTTCGCTTTGATACGATCCAAAGTTTCTACCTCCAGAGCCCACAGAGGCACTACCCCAGTATACAGATGGATCAGTCTTCCCTTCTCCTGTTATCAGAAGCGTGCCCATCTCAAAATCCCCTGTGCGAAAGTGGGTCCTTACCAAATCCCTGTAAGGCTTGTTAATGGCAACAATCTCGATACCCAACTTGGCAGCGTCCTCAGTGATAATGTTAGTTATCGTCTTGCCAAGTGCAGAACCTGTACCAAACAGACGCAAACTCATAGGAACACTAACACCACCGATAAGACGATCTCTAATCCCATCGCCATCTGAATCAATCCAACCAGCGGCATCGAGTAGTTCACGGGCCAAGTCGACGTCATAGGTAACGGGTTCCAACCCATCGTTATACTCTGGCCTCGATGGATGGATGGGAGCAGCCAGCCTTGTCCCATAACCACCTTCCGCCTGTCGGATGATGCGGTCAACATCAGTGATGTGTTGCAAGGCTCGACGAACTCTGACATCACTTAACCGGACGTCATCATTGTTCAACGTGAGAAAGTAGTATCTGGGGATATCCATCTGGTAAAAATCCAAATCTTCCTCTTCGGTCTTTTTGAGATCATCATACGCGACATAAGTCTGACTCATCATATCAAGAAAGTCCACTTCATCACTTTTGAGCAGTGTCACTGCAACGGCGTTATCAGGTATGATCTGGAAGATGAGTCTATTCGGA
Source organism: Bacteroidota bacterium (assembly GCA_038523965.1). Classification (GTDB taxonomy): domain Bacteria; phylum Bacteroidota; class Bacteroidia; order Chitinophagales; family Saprospiraceae; genus JAJRXG01. The sequence continues at coordinate 29,413 of JBCBIX010000014.1, read as the reverse complement.
TTGGATCGTAAGAATGGGTTGTCTGGATAGGCCTCTCCCCAATAGTCGGACTTCTGAATCAGACTTAGATACTGTCCAGTCTCCCAGCTCTCGAGACGATATGGCCCTGATCCATTCTCGCGCTCTTTCGTGTATGTAGTAGATGCAAATCGCTGAACGACTTCACTTAGATCACTTGTGATGTTGGCCGTAGCAAGATCCTTAATGTCTGCTACAGAGTAGTCGTCCAACACGCCATCTGGATCATGAAAGTTTTTGGAAAAGATCTCCGCTGTTAACAAGGCATCCTTCGTCAAGAAGTAGTCATCCTCGATCGTAATGCTTAGTCGCTTTGGATCTTGAGCATCGACCTCGATACTTTTGACATCCTTGAGTAGTTGTTTCCATCCTGGGTTATTCACTTCTGGATGGAGCGCTATTTTAATCGTCCAGGCAACATCCTCACCTGTAATTGGTGTTCCGTCTGCCCATACTGCATCAAGTTTGAGCAACATTCTATAGATGGAATGCCCTGGCATGTCCTCTACTGTCTCGACCTTCGGTAACTCTTCCAAAAGCACAGGGATCATCTCTAAAGTCTTCGGATGAAAATCCCCAAGTGACAGGTATATATATTCATGCACTTGTCTATCCAGACTTACTGAACTGAGCATCGGGTGTATCGACGTTGGCTCAGAGTCCAGTCGGATTACCAACTCATCAAGAGAACGAACACTCGTCTCCGTGTTACATGACACGAAGAACAGAAGAATTATAGCACAGGTGACTCGAGGCATGATTTAAAAGGTTTGAGGCAGTGAAACAGAACAATATTTGTTTTTCACTTCTTTTCTACCCTAAGAAACGAAATAAATGGAACGAGTACTGATCACTGGCGGAACTGGAGTCATCGGCTCCCGACTCCAAATGCACCTCGCTCAAGCAGGATACTATAGTGTGATTCTCACTCGTGATGAAACCAAATCTCGAGCTGACAAAGCCCATGCCCATTGGGACGTCAATCAGGGGCAAATCGATGACCATGCATTAGAGGTCGACCATGTCATCAATCTCGTAGGAGCTGGCATAGCAGAAAAAAAATGGACCAGCAGCCGTAAAAAGGTTCTACTCGACAGTCGGGTGAATACGACCAGATTTCTCATCAACCAATTCCGAAAAAGAGGGGGCAACCTTCAGTCCTTTATCAGTGCCTCCGCCATAGGGTATTATGGTGATGGCGGTGACCAAGTGCTCACTGAGGATACGGGCATCGTCACTCAGGAATTTCTCTCGGACGTCTGTGAAGCCTGGGAAGCTGCTGCCGCTCCTGCTGAAGACATTTCCAATCGCTTAGTGATCTATCGGATCAGTACTGTACTCAATCAAGGAAGCGGAGCATTAGCGAAAATGGATGCCACCATACCTTTTGGTGTGGCCAATTACCTGGGAAGCGGCGAGCAATATTTCTCCTGGATACACATCGACGATCTATGTCGCGCCATTGTACATGCATTGAAGAACGATACGATGACAGGTATTTACAATGCTTGTAGCACACCTCAGATGACAAACAAAGAATTCACAACGGCGCTTCGAGATGTGGTTAATGCCAAGGCGCTATTGCTACCAGCTCCAGCTTTTGGCATTAAGATGGTGTTTGGAGAGATGGCAAGAGTAGTCTTAAACAGCAGTCGTGTCAGTGGTCAGAAATTAGCAGAGGCAGGATTCAAGTGTACATACTCTGATGCTTTAAGTGCACTGCGAGATATCTATGCTTAGACCTTTAGCTTCTTTTTGATGATACGATCCATCATTCTTGCTGGTAGAATTCGAGGGATGATCCAGTTTGTCAGTCGGTTAGGCACATAGGCGTATCTGACTTTAGGGTTTTTCAGATCGATAATCCGGGCTACTTTTTGTCCGATAAAATCCGCGGATAAGCCCTGTTCTCCCCCTTCTTTAGCCACCTTCCCAAATCCTTGTAAAATCTTGTGATAAGGGGTGTGATCATATTTTTCAAGTCGAATACCCTTGTCCCAGATCGGGGTGTCGACAGCTCCTGGGCCGACAATGATTACATCAATACCATAAATCAACAGCTCCCGTCTAAGACTGTGCGAAATTCCCTCTACGGCATGCTTAGATCCCACATATGCACCTACAAAGGGAGATGCGAACTTTCCCGCTACTGAGCTAATATTGATGATTTTTCCAGGCGGAATTTTGGTTTCTTCAGCCGCACCCAGGAGAGGTAGACATGCTCGGGTGACTCGCATGAGCCCAAAAACATTGACGCTGAAGTGCTTCTCAAAATCATCCTGACTTTGATATTGTAGAGGGCCACCTTCTGCAATACCAGCGTTATTAACGAGTGCATGCAGCCCCTCAGCGATAATTGATTCTGGAAGTCCAGCTACTGCATTCTCAACAGCGATATGATCAGTTACATCCATGAGCATGGGTATGTACGAATCCCCAAAATCGCTGGTTAATCGCTGGGCATCGTCTTCACGTCGCACCGATCCTATCACACGATAACCCCGATTTATTAGACTTCGAGTGATGGCGTGCCCGATGCCCGTAGAAGCCCCAGTTACAAGAATATTGCGAGGTTTATTTGTCATGATTCATTCGATAGTGCGATGAAGAATACTATTATTCAGCCATGAAGGTGCTTATCGCAAGTGACAAGTTCAAAGGTTCTTTGACATCACAACAAGTTTGTACAATTTGTCACGATGTCCTTGTCCACAGATATCCTAAAGCGTCTTTTGATATCCAGCCGATGGCAGACGGTGGGGATGGCACTGGGGCATTGATAGCTGCATCATCCGATCTTGAGCTTATATCTATCGACGGCTGCGATGCTCTATTTCGATTGATTCGATCGCACTACTACCGTGACAAGACAAGTGCCTATATCGAGATGGCAGCATCATGTGGATTAGCCTTGCTATCACCAGACGAACGTAATGCATACCATACATCCAGCTATGGACTTGGTGTAGCCATTCGTCAGGCCCTTGACGATCCATCCATAGAGACGTTACACCTGTTTCTGGGAGGCAGCGCCACAAATGATCTTGGTGTTGGTATGGCGACGGCGCTTGGATATCAGTTCAGTGATCGGGATGGAAAAGAGATTTTCCCTATACCCAGCCAGTTATCCGCACTTCACGAAATTAATCAGGGTCACATTCATCCTCGGATCAAAGAAGTTCAAACTCATATCTACACCGATGTCACCAATCCATTGCTCGGCCCTCAAGGTGCTACATATATCTATGGACCACAGAAAGGCATTCCAAAGGATCAAGTGGCTCATCTTGAGGGTACGATCACTCATGTCCACGATGTTCTGTCCACTCATTTTAGCCAAGACGTAAGTCTTGCTCGTGGAGCTGGTGCTGCCGGAGGTATGGGCGCTGGATGTAGTTACTTTCTTAATGCCGCCATGCACTCAGGTATCGAGTGGTTTCTATCAAGGTTTGACATGGCTCATAGAATCGCAGAAGCTGATATCGTCATAACAGGAGAGGGTTGCCTTGATCAACAATCCCTGGATGGTAAAGTCGTAAGCGGGGTGCTTGATTTGGCGATGCTGCATGGAACTAAGGTGATCATCGTATGTGGAAGAAATCGGCTTGAGTCTCCGATCGAGGCGACTATCTTATCCCTATCTGACGTTGCTGACAGCACAGAAGATTCTATCACCAATGCTCAGCACTACCTCAAGAATGTAATAGAGCGCATTGTGTTACCTGAGTGAATGTGTCTAAACTAAAAAGAGCCACGACAAGCGTGGCTCCAGGTTTCTATATCCTGATAGGAAGCTAATCATGTCGTTTCGTTTTGGTAGTTGGTCGATTCCGGGGTTGAGAGGTTCCTCATATCTCGGTTGACTACCATGTCATGATAAGTATCCTATCCTTTCTCAGGTGGACTAAAAACGAGACGAAGATGGTATAAGTTTTCATATCTCGTTAAAATCAATATAATTTTTTCAAATATGTAATCAACTGGCATTGAGGTGGTCGGCCACATCGGGGGCACTTCTCTATCCCTTCAGGATTCGTTGCAAGATGATCTGAGTGATGGTGTAGGTCGGTTTCACGCCATCCAAACCAAGACTTCCGGATGCCAAGGTACTTCCTGTCTCCAGAGGGTTATCTGATGCATAGTAGGCATACCGCAGGGTTACATCGTGATCGATATAGTTGCGTATTCTGGATGCGACCTGGATCGCCTTTTGATAATGTGCTCCTTCCATCTCCAGTCCAATAGCACCCCAGCTCGATTTCAAAAAGTAGCGTAAGATGTCACGATTCTGGAGTGATGTACCAAGCACCGTTATCATCGGACCTTCACAGACGTCGAGGCCACTCTGTTCAAAGTCACCAACCACTATCTGATTATCAAACGGATAGTTATCGGTGCTTCCTTCAAACACGTGGGCCGAAGGAATCATGATGTCACCCTTCTTACCATGTAGGATACCTGCCTTTCCCATGATATTAATAGATGCAACCTGTAGTTGAGTCTTTTGATCGCCAAACTCATATGGTTTAAGCAGTTCATCCATTGTCTCATAGGCCTGCTCACCAAATGCATAGTCCATCACTATGATCAGGTCCTCACAGCGGATATCAGAAGAGACATCGATATGGTCTAAGGTGATTGACTTTAGGTGACACAGATCGATGATTTGGACGGAGATATTGGTGCCACTTACGTCATGGAGCATAGTCATACCATGAGCCAAGGCGTATGCTTTTACTTCTTTGCGGAGATCAGCATTGTCGTCATCACTCAGTACCTCGGCTAATGAGATTAGGTCATGATCGAGTTTTCCAAGTGCTTGAGCCCCATAGAGTGAATTCATCACACTATGCATATTCGCACTAATGACATGAATCTTGCGATCGAGGAGATGACGCTCGTGGAGATAGGATTTGATCTTGTGCGCCCATGACTCTCCGTAGGTATGTAGGCCCAACTTTTCGCGCAGAGTTGACGAAAAACTGATCTCTCGGTCATTGCTATCTATGGTCTCCTCCAAGCTTCGGCGACCTAACCAATAGCATATGGTAAACAGATCGTGCACTCCTGACGCTTTATCAAAGGACTTTACTGCATCGGAAACCTCATCAAATGTTCTTCCCAACAGACTACTGAGGTAAGAGATCGCAACCTGCTGATCATCAGGATCTTCGATGGAACCGTGTTGGACGATTTTCTTGAGCATCCTCCACGTCCTATTGGGTTGGTTCCGCCCGGAAAGTGCACGCCGGCCGATCTTCTCAGCTTCGTGATACATGAATGTGAGGTGGGTCAAGACATCGTACACATCACTTCTTCCCCTGGTCATCTCAATAAACATCTGCTCATCGTCGATGCGATAACAGTTGCGACGTCGCTTAGCCGGTACGATAGGTACAAAAGAGCTGTGCTCGTATCCCTCACGCGAAATCAATGTAACATATCGACAACCCTCGATGCCCTTTGGCAAGCGTTGAAAGACATAGAGCAAGCCTGTGAGTTCGACGCGCTCTGGATCTGAGATCGAACCATAGATTTCAGGATTGATCGCAAGGAGAGCATCGATCATGGCTTCACCAGATCTGCCGATAGGCTTGTACTGTCCACGGGTGATGAGGTGTCTCATCTCTATGTGCATCCTACGGATGGCTGCTCTTGAGATCTGAGCTCGGGATGGATGATTCTGAGATTCAGTCATAGTTCTACCGATGTTGGTACAAAAACTCGGCCAGTGTAGACTTATTCCATTAAGTTAATGACACAGCTCGGATACCTTCTATGACCTCTCCAGATACACTTTTTTCATGGGCAAGCAGTCTCGCCATGTTGGGCTGGATCATTTTGGCAATCGCACCTCGCTGGAGGTTTACTAAACCGATTGTGCAGTACGGCTTTGTCTCGATACTCCTCTCCATACTATATGCCTATTGCATCTATCAGGCCATGAGTGGCGATGGTATGGATGTCGGTTCTTTCGGATCTTTAGAAGGAGTCATGGCACTGTTTACTTCCCCCATTGCTGTATTAGCAGGTTGGGTGCACTATTTGGCTTTTGATCTATGGGTTGGTAGCTGGGAGGTAGGTGATGCCTCTCGACGAGGGGTTCCGCACTTGATGGTGATCCCTTGTTTATTCTTCACCTTCATGTTTGGGCCAGTTGGTTTGTTGCTTTATCTCATTGTTCGTGCCTTTTGGACCAAATCATTGACTCATGAAAATTTTTGAATGGCTTGCTGAGATGCGATATCGCAATGCCCTACTCTATCAGATAGGGATGATACACGCTATCGTAGCCGTAATTCTATTGATTGGCATTATCGTGGATCCCCGTGAAGTGATGGGAATAAACCCTTGGATAAAGCCGACAAAGTTTTTTCTGTCCACTACGGCCTTGGTATTTACCATGGGTTGGTTCATGTTTGACCTAAGGCTTACCAGACCAAGATGGATCAAAGTCATCTCCTGGACTTATGTCATCGGCCTATTGATCGAGAATATCATTATCACCTTGCAAGCAAGTCGTGGGGTGAGGTCGCATTTTAATTATTCCACTGCCATGGATGGGGCCCTATTTGGGGCGATGGGTCTGTTCATAGGTATAATTACCCTTGCTACTACGGTCTTGTTTGTGTTGTTCTTGATTCACCGAGGTGGTAACCCGATTCATAATTTTGCAGTTCGCATTAGTCTCCTTCTACATCTTGTAGGTTCCTGGATAGGTGGTGTTATGATCTCTCGTGGCGGACATGCTGTAGGTATTGTAGATGGAGGTGAGGGAATACCATTTCTGAATTGGAGCACGTTAGGTGGAGATCTGCGCATAGGACACTTTTTGGGTCTACATGCGATCCAGGCCATCCCACTATTCAGTTATTGGATTCGGACGAAGTTCTCATTCGCACCGACGACTCAGTTCATACTCACGGCCTTGTTCTCAGCCATCTATGCAGGGCTGATCAGTTGGTGCTACATGAATGCCATGAATGGTGTCCCTCTACTTGCGAGTTAGTTATCCGTTGTTAAGAAAAGTTGTGATGCAACATGATCGCTCAGATACCAGTGCTCGGTCGGGATTCGATAGTATCCTTCATCTCTGATCAGAAGTGCATCTCTAATCGGAGCTTGGATACAGGTCTGAAAATGATCGTAGATATCGACCGATAGCGATCTGATCAACTCCTCGCTTACTCCGTCAGCAGTGCGCAGTCCCAACATGACCCATTCATTATATTCCTCAGCAGAGGTCAAGATCTCGGTCGTCTGATAGACGTGGTCTGCCTCAATCGCTCGTATATACTTCATGTTATCAGACACATTCCAACTACGAAGATTGCCTTGTAAACTGTGTGCTGATGGACCAAATCCCAGATAATCCTGTCGCCTCCAATAGCTGGTGTTATGTCGCGCTTCATGCCCTTCCTGAGCGTAATTGCTCACTTCGTAATGGCTATATCCGATATCTCCTAACGTTCGATGGGCAAGCATGAACTGTTCGTACTGAGTGTCTTCATCTGGAGTGCGGATGCGGCCGGATGTAGCCCACTTGTGATAAGCTGTCTGCTCCTCGATAGTTAGATTATAGCAGGATAGATGTGGTGGTTTATATCGCCTAACGGCATCCAGGTTAGCTTCCCAGTCTGCCAATGAACTATCGACCAAGCCAAACATCAAGTCTATCGTAAACTCATCAAAGGAGGACTCTCCAATCATCTCAATAGCGCGATGGGACTGATCTACATTATGAGCGCGATTCATGGCCTCGAGATCTCGCTGATCAAACGACTGGATTCCAACACTAAGACGATTTAGCCCAACCGTCCACAACTCCATCAAATATTTTTCTGAGATGTCCTCAGGATTCAATTCGATCGTCTGCTCGATCTGAGGATCGATGTAGATATGCTCTCTGAGCGCAGTGTATACGCGGCCCAGTTGATCTCGACTCAGTAAAGATGGAGTACCTCCTCCCCAGTAGATGCTTGTGATAGTCGCGTCCTCTAATTGGGATGCACGATGATGTATCTCCGCTATAAGCGCATCTATCAAAACATCCACATGCTTCAGCGACGTCGAAAAATGAAAATTGCAATAGTGACAGGCCTTTCGGCAAAAAGGAACATGGAGATATAGCCCTAATGGTCTTCCCATCGACTACATCACCGCTTCGATGATACGTTTTGTTGTTTTCCAGTCGCCCATCGTATAAAAGTGCAAACATGGTACCCCGAACTCTTTGAGCTCCTTGCACTGGTGGATAGCCCACTGAATACCAGCCTCACGGACCTTTGTAGGAGTATCAGCATTCTCGATATTATAAACTAACTCCTCGGGCATATTCAGGAAGAATAATCGCGGAATGCTATTCAGCTGATACCGTTTAGTTAGCGGCTTGATACCTGGCACTATAGGAACCGTGATCCCAGCTTCTCGGCAGCTCTTTACATAAGAGAAGTACTTCTGATTGTCAAAGAACATCTGGGTCACGATGTAGTGTGCCCCAGCATCTATCTTCATCTTGGTATATCTGAGATCGTAGTCAAAATTGGGAGCTTCAAAATGCTTCTCAGGATATCCTGCAACCCCGATACAGAAGTCAGTCGAGACACCATTGTCGATACTCTTGTCAAGGTATCTTCCTTGATTCATCTGATCGATCTGTTCGACAAGATCAATGGCATAGTTATGCCCTTCTTTTTCTGGGATAAACTTGCCTTCGAATTTTCGAGCATCTCCTCGAAGGGCAAGCACGTTCGTTACATCAAGAAAATTAAGATCAATAAGGGCATTCTCCGTTTCTGCCTTGGTAAACCCTCCACAGATAAGATGGGGAACTGCGTCGACACCATACTTGTGCATGATAGCGGCACATATACCTACAGTTCCAGGTCGCTTTCGGATCGAGGCCTTCTCATAGAACCCACTATCCTGACGATTGTACACATACTCTTCTCGGTGGTACGTCACATCGATAAATGGAGGCTTAAACTCCATAAGAGGATCGAGCGTATCAAAGATACTTTGCATGCTTCCCCCCTTCAGTGGAGGTAACACCTCAAAGGATACCAGAGTATCCCCGTTCGACTGATCAAAGTAGTCTGTAACCTTCACATCATCTTTTTTATCACAACAACTGCAAAGTTAGTGTAAGGAGTCAATAGAATAAGACGAACACATTACCGAGAAATGATATGGATAAGCAGCTGACTTTGAATTAGTAAAAGCTACCATGTGATGGCCAACTTACCCATCGTCTGTCGCTGTTCAAGCGCCTCATGCGCTTCCGCCAGTTCTTCTATGGGATAAACACCTCCTGATAATGGTGTAATGACTCCCTTCGCATGCATCTCGACGGCACCTCGAAGGCATCTATTGAGCACCTCGGGACGATCATCAGCGATACGCAGCATATTAACTGCGATCAAGGACTTTGATGGATTCAATAGCTGAATCGGGCTATACAGCCCAAAGCCCAGCACCACACCGAGCTTACTGAATATGCTCTTCGCACTGGTGAGCGAGGACGCACCAAAAAGCACCATACGCCCTCCTGATCGCAAAGATTTAAAACCCTTCTTCACAGACAAACCACCTATTGGATCGAAGATTACGTCCATTTCGGAGGCTTCTTTAGCAAAATCCTTCTCTCGATAATTGATCGGATGGTGAACTCCAATGGTTGATAGGTAGTCCAACTTTGCTGCTGCACTGGCCGTCCCATAGACCTCAGCTCCAGCTGCAATCCCCATCTGACACAAAAGACTTCCAACACCTCCAGCAGCTGCATGCACCAAGACACGATCACCCTCGTGAAGACGCACCATCTCCTCAGCCATATAATATGCTGTACCTCCTTGTGTTGCCAATGCTGTAGCTGAAGCCACATCGATATCTTCCTCGATCTTAACTACTCCTGCAGCTTGTGTATTCACCAGCTCGGCATAACCATTAAACCTGGTTAACCCTATTACACGATCCCCAACATGCAGCTGATCAGACCTTCCTTCTCCAATGGCTTTGACTGTGCCGACAACGTCATATCCGATAATGCCAGGAGGCTTAGGAGCATCTGGGTACATCCCTAATCTGGCCATGACGTCGGCAAAGTTCAGTCCAAATGCCTCCACCTGAATCTGAATCTCGCCAGGTCCTGGTGATGGCACCTGAGTCTCGCGAACTTCAAAAGCACTTGCAGCCTTACCATGTTTGATTAAGTAAGCCGCACGAACAGTTGTGCCCATATGTCAATGTTCTTCAAATGAAAGAAAGCCCCATTTCATGCAGAACTGAGGCCTCAATAAAATAAACTTGTCCAATCGAGATTACGCCACTCCAGCCTCTTCCCGGATCTTATTTAGCGCACTACCAGCGCGTACCCAGCCGATCTGGGCCTCATTGTAGGTATGTGCTACTGGGAAGCTATCAGAGGTACCATCTGCGTGATGAAGGTGTATCGTCAGCGTTTGGTTAGGAGCCATAGATTCAAATCCACCGATACTTACCTTGTCATCTTGACGGACTTTATCATAGTCGGCAGTATTCACGAAGGTCAAGGCTAACATTCCCTGCTTTTTGAGATTTGTTTCATGAATACGGGCAAATGATTTTACTACAACTGCTTTCACTCCAAGGAACCTTGGCTCCATGGCAGCATGTTCGCGAGACGAACCTTCCCCATAGTTCTCTTCGCCAAATACAATCGTAGATATTCCTGCAGCTTGGTAGGCTCGAGCACTATCTGGGACTGGATGGAACTCAGGCTCCGTATCGCTCTGCGCATAGTTAGCCACATGATTAGCCTTGTCATTGTACGCGTTAATCGCCCCGATGAAACAGTTGTTTGAGATATTCTCCAGATGTCCTCGATACTTGAGCCATGGACCTGCCATAGAGATATGATCAGTGGTACATTTTCCTTTGGCCTTAAGTAAGACGCGCATCTGCTGAAGTTGATCGTTAGTGATGGTCTTAAACGGTGTTAGTAGCTGGAGTCGATTGCTGTCAGGAGCGACGACCACATTAATACTGCTTCCGTCCTCAGCAGGGGCATTGTAACCAGCATCTTTTACATCAAATCCATTAGGAGGAAGCTCATATCCAGTTGGTGGTTCGAGACGAACCTCTTCTCCCTGATCATTGGTCAGCGTATCGGTGATCGGATTAAACCCAAGTTTTCCGCTTAGCGCAATGGCAGTAACCAGCTCTGGTGATGCGACAAATGCGTGTGTGTTAGGATTACCGTCCGCACGCTTTGTGAAATTCCTGTTGAACGAGTGAATGATGCTATTCTTTTCTTTTTTATCTGCACCAGCACGATCCCATTGCCCTATGCATGGACCACATGCATTAGCAAACACGAGCGCGCCCATGCCTTCAAGCTTCTCGATTAGGCCATCGCGCTCGATAGTATATCGCACTTGTTCAGAACCCGGAGTTACTGTCAATTGGGACTTTGGTTTTAGACCCTTGGCGACTGCTTGTTCTGCGATAGATGCCGCTCTGGAGATATCCTCGTAGGAAGAGTTAGTGCATGATCCGATGAGGCAATACTCCAAATCAACAGGCCAGTCATTCTTAGCCGCCCGATCTGCCATCTCTGAGACCGGAGTGGCTAAGTCAGGAGTGAATGGACCGTTGATTAATGGCTCTAACGTGGATAGATCTATCTCGATGACTTGGTCAAAGTACTTTGCTGGATCAGCGTATACGTCGGCATCACCGGTAAGGTGTTCTTTGATGGTATCAGCGAGTGTTGCAATCTCAGCCCGGTCTGTCGCCTTAAGATATCGGCTCATCGATTCGTCATAGCCAAAGGTGGATGTCGTGGCTCCAATTTCAGCACCCATGTTACAGATGGTTCCCTTACCTGTGCAGCTCATCGACGTGGCGCCAGGACCGAAGTACTCGACTATGGCTCCTGTACCTCCTTTGACTGTCAAGATATCTGCGACTTTTAGGATAACATCTTTAGGACTTGTCCAACCACTCATTTTACCAGTGAGCTTGACACCAATGAGCTTGGGCATCTTCAGCTCCCAAGGCATACCTGCCATAACGTCTACTGCATCTGCACCACCAACTCCGATAGCAATCATGCCTAATCCACCAGCATTAGGAGTATGACTATCTGTACCGATCATCATACCTCCTGGAAATGCATAATTCTCAAGCACAACCTGATGGATGATCCCAGCCCCAGGCTTCCAGAATCCGAGACCATACTTATCTGATACCGACTCTAAGAAATCATAGACCTCGGAGTTGATATTAAGCGCGCCTTTGAGATCTACTTCGGCCTCCACCTTCGCTTGGATGAGGTGATCGCAATGCACCGTGGATGGGACCGCGACCTTTGCCTTACCTGCCATCATAAACTGGAGCAGAGCCATCTGAGCAGTCGCGTCCTGCATAGCGACTCGATCCGGAGAGAAAAACACATAGTCCTTGCCTCGATGATAGGTCTGTATAGGACTATCAGCGTGAAGATGTGCATATAGTGTCTTCTCTGCTAAGGTCAGTGGTCTACCGAGGGTCGATCTGATCTCCGTGATCAATGCAGGAAGGGACTCATAATGAGCCTTAATCATCTCTAAATCGAATGGCATAGCTGATATTTTAGTGGCTTAGGTATTGGACGGATTCTCAAAGAATAAAGGTTCCTTTGACCGTCTGGTTTTCGACCGCAAATATATTACGTTATCAACTCTGGCCCTGGACGTGTAAAGGCGATTCGATTGATGTAAACAGAGTGAATTCTACCGAATAGAGGCAGAAATGTCATCTCTCAATCTCAGATAGGCAGTATGGCGACTGTCCTGAGGAGTAGACAGGGCTATGGCCTGGTCAGCAAAGTCCAGTGCTGGCGTCCGCTGTCCCATCAACGCATAAAGACGCGCCATGGTAAATCGGTATTCAGCAGTGGTATCATCTAATGCTAAGGCCTGATACATCATCGCCACACTCTCATCATAGGACTCCTCTGCAGCCACCGCATCCAGTCGACACCTGACATAACTATGAATGACCTGGTGGTCATAAGGATTATGTTGCTCCAGATAGGTAGGTGCCCACTGGAGATACTGTCGATATCGGCCCTCATTTTCCAGAACCGATAGGTGATACTTCATCGCTCGCTGATCCCCATGGTTTGGGTCGATGATACTGAATAGTCGCTGTGCCTCGCTCAAAGTCGGTCGAGGAAAACCCTTCTCTAACCGTTGTTGAACCAAAATATCTATCGAACGCGAAACACGATCTCTACCCAATACTTCTTCAAAGCGGGGACGATGGTTCATCAAATAATCAAACTCTGGTGACCTCACATCCTGGACAAAATCAAAGATGAATTTGATGTTCTTTTCTGTGGTCCAATCTTGTTGTGTAGAAAGGTACTTCCTTACCACATTCATATGCTTGCCATCCATGAGTTGGAGATGGAGATAGGCTTCATGATACATAATGTGTGGCCGACCACTGGAGGCCTTTTCATCATGTACATAGATCACCCTTTCCTTGTCTTCAGGATCATAGTCCTGCTCTTGGGTGGAGTTTGGTTGTTGATGTGCGAATGGCGACACTGCTAATGGTGTAGCGTCAATGAACTGATGACCATCCAAAGCGATGTCAGCGATCTGCATCAGCTCCTGACCATCGACTAATCTATCCACCTTAGAGATGATCTCACCATCTGGATTGATAATAAGCAGGGTGGGCAACCACACCACCTGATATCGACTGGCCATCTCCTCACCATGAGGGCCATCCATATCGATCTTAACGTTGACAAATTCACGATTGAAATAGTTGGCAACATCTGGGCTTGCGAAGACCCTGTCCATGACCTTGCACGGCCCACACCAAGTAGCGTACGTATCGACGAACACAGGCTTTTGCTCCATCTGGGCGATTTCGATAGCACGATCGATGGATATCGATCTAAACTGTATTGATGCATGTAGATGTGACATTCCTACGATTATGTGTAAGAGAATCACAATACCCATCGCTCTTGGACAAACTTTATGCACTCCGCTTATTCCTTTAAAACGTTTATCTCAGTTGATTTTATCTGTTGATTTCAGAGATCCACTCTTCGATCATCTTGGCTTCTTTACTTCCTGGACGTACCATCTCCATGGCCTTGTCCGCCATCTTCACCGCCTTCTTAGTTTTGTTGTTTTCAGCAAGAATCTTGGCATAGGTGAACGTATACTCAGCTGACTCACCTTTGTCGGCAGCCATTTTGGCAATCTTTTCAGAGGTATCAAGGATATCGCGATCGATATCCTTGTAGCCTACGATCTCATTGCAAATATCATGCAAGGCTGAGGCATCTTGACGGGCGACACCTTTGGCAAGGGACAATGCAGATCTTTCTAATAACTCGACGTCTGCTGTGGCTTTCGCATACCTATAATCAGCTTCCGTGTCGAACTGATCACTGTCCAGACCACTCACATTCATATTTGACTTCGCCTCTTCGAGTAAATCCGTTGACTCAAACTGGATGGCCATTTCGACAGTATTCCAACACGCATCTTTGATCTTCTGATGAACCATCTCTTCCCCTTTTTGAGCGATAAGCGTAGGTAGATGTCCTAAGAACTGAGTGAAAAGTCGACTATCTGAAGTGGTCACGGCCTCGAACAGGAATGATGCCCTTTGATCCGAAGTTAAGTCCTGATGATCTCTCAAAAACTCGTTGGATATTTTGAGGCTTGGCTTGTTGGCATTGTTAAGAGCCTTCACATATTTCAAAACAAGGTCGTAACTGCGATCCCCTTCTTCATATAGTTTGGCCAGATCTACACTTCGATCATATGATCTCACAACCAACTGACCCAATTCAACAAAGGCTTTGACATCCTTTCCGCCAACTACTTTTTTGGCCACTTCTCCTTTGTGATCGATATACAACAAGGTGGGATAAGCGGATACTGGATAGGCCTTCCCAAAGTTCAACCCTTCCTCCTTTTCCATGTCTATCTTGACATTGATGAAGTTCTTGTTGTAGTACTCACCAACCTCCTCGGCGGTAAAAACGGTTTTTGCCATTCGCTTACAGGGACCACACCATACAGTGTAAGCATCTACGAAAATCAGCTTCTCCTCTTTTTCGGCCTTTGCGAGCGCGTCCTCCCATGTCCCTTCAAAAAAATCAATCCCCTGAGCAGCAACCACACCATAGATGAGCAGGAATAGCAGCGTGGAAATGAACTTGGAGATCGGAAGGCGACCTATCGACTGGTACATATCTATTATTAGTAGGTAAACGCAAATAAAAATAGGCCCGTACAGCCTCTAAGGGCCTCAATTCTCACTTAACACGCTGTTAAAACGAGGTTTGGGCGTGCAAAAGTGCTTGTACAGTCACACACGACACGTTAGGGTATACCATCGATTAGGCCAGCATCTCGCGGATGTCTTCTTCAGTCGTTCGCAGTTTATCCTGGCACAACGCTACTAATTCTTTTCCGCGCTTGACCTTCTTGGCCAGATCATCGATTCTGACTTCTCCAGACTCGATTTCTTCGAGAATTTTCTGGAGCTCTTCTATACTCTTCTGATAGGAGAAGGATTGCTTGGCCATAATTAGAGGATTTGGGCATCTACTGAGTTATCCGTCGAATGGATGCGGATTTCATCATCGGTCATAAGTGCCGATAAATCCGATATCTGTATTCCATCACGAGTAAGGTAGGTATACCCACGTTGGAGCACACGCTCAGGGTCGACCTGATCCAAGATTACTCCATACTTCTCGAGTAATGCTTGATGCTTGTTCAATTGAATTAGGCTCTCATTAGCCAATGATGTACGCAGGTTATCTAAAACATATGTCTGCTGTTGAAGAGTACTTCGTGCGGCGCTATTGACGGATCCAGCAAGATGCAGTAATGAGTGTCTCAGTTCATGGATTTGATTGATCCCGTGGATTCCGATGTTCTTACCAATCTCCCTGACTATTCCCTCGAACTGCGCATTATGTTCGACCAAAAAGTCGGCCACTGCGGTAGGTGTCTTTAAGGATAAGGAGGATACCTGATCTACTACGGAGATGTCGATATCGTGACCAATGCCAATGACAAAAGGGATATCACATAGTGCTATGCACTTGGAGATCTCATAACTATCGTAGCCGGATAAATCCAATTTGGACCCTCCGCCTCGGACTATTGCGACAATATCATATGACTGCTCAGCCGAGGTGATGTGTTCGATGGCTTGTACGGTATCCCGCTCCACGTGAACTCCTTGTACAGCTACATCGTGTACATCGATCATGTAGCGATAACCGTAGGGGTTCTGGGCCAATTGCTCTCTAAAGTCTTGATAACCAGCAGCTCGTTGCGATGAGATGAGTGCTACGCGCTGAATGACATCGGGTATTGCAAGCCCTTTGTTGAGTTCCATTAGGCCCTCCTTCTCCAGCCTACGCAAGACTTCTTGTCTTTTCAGTTCGAGTTGACCATAGGTATAACTGGGGTCAATGTCTTCGATGACCAGCTTATATCCATATCGTTCGTGAAAGTCTACCTGACACTTCACCTTTACTTGGCTGCCGTCTCTCAGGATGTCTGAGATAACATCACCGAGTTTTTTCTTGATGAACGAATGGTTTCGATACCAGATGACTGCTGAGGCCTGAGCAATTACTTTATCACTGTTCTTCTCTTTTTCGATGAGCTCCAGGTAGTGTGTTCCTCGTGACTCGTTGACCTGCATGATTTCAGCTTCAATCCACAGAGGTTCGCGGAAATTCAGCGCCAATACACGCCTGATGTATTCATTAAGGTGAAAAAGAGAATAGGACTCCAATCAATAGTTGACTTTCAGCGATCCATGTTAAAAGATCGCAGGATCGATGACTAACTCAGTGCGTCTGAAACCAAGTCCGCCGCTTCTTGCAAGAGGATAGCTGACTTCACCTCAAGACCACTTTTGTCGATGAGCTCTTTGGCGATCTCCGCATTTGTTCCCTGGAGACGGACGATGATCGGCACTCGGATATTACCCATGTTTTGATAGGCATCTACGACACCTTGAGCTACACGATCGCATCTCACGATACCTCCGAAGATATTTATCAGTATGGCTTTAACCTCTGGATCTCTGAGGATGATTCGAAATGCGTTCTCCACACGCTCTGCATCCGCAGTTCCGCCGACATCCAGGAAGTTCGCTGGTGAACCACCGCTAATCTTGATGATATCCATTGTCGCCATGGCCAATCCGGCTCCATTCACCATGCAGCCAACATTTCCATCGAGATTGACAAAGTTTAGACCGAACTCCTTTGCCTCTACTTCAGTCGGATCCTCTTCATCCTTATCACGGAGGGCTGCTAAATCAGGATGTCTAAAAAGTGCATTTTCATCAAGACTCACTTTGGTATCCACCGCGATGATATCATCATTAGCTGCCTTGAGACAGGGGTTAATCTCAAATAGTGAAGCATCAGAACCAACGAAAGCCTTGTATAAGTTGGAAATGAACTTGACCATATTCTTGAATGCCGCTCCTGACAGGCCAAGGTTGAATGCAATCTTCCTTGCTTGGAATGGTAGCATGCCAAGGGCGGGATCGATATGCTCTTTAAAGACAAGATGAGGGGTCTGCTCAGCGACTTCTTCGATATTCATCCCACCCTCTGTACTGTAGATGATGACGTTTCGCTTCATTTCACGATCCATCATTATGGAGACATAGTATTCCTTACATGCATCGAAATCTGGAACGTAGCTGTCCTCTGCAATTAGAATCTTCCGAACCAGCTTTCCAGGACCTTCGAGACCACCTGGTGTTTGAGGGGTTTTTAGCATCATGCCTAAGATATTTCCAGCATGTTCTTTAAGCTCATCGGCGCTTTTGGCCAATTTGACTCCGCCTCCTTTGCCACGTCCTCCAGCATGTATCTGGGCTTTTACAACGACGACATTGTTTCCACTTTGGTCCACAACCTTAGCATAGGCCTCTTGAGCCTCTTCAAGTGTAGTGGCTACCATTCCTTTTTGGATCTGAACGCCGTAGGATGACAGGATTTCTTTGCCTTGATATTCGTGTAGATTCATTTACTAAGGATTCTTGGATTTATGCAAAAGTAGGTTTTCACCTCACAAAGCAGCAGGACGATAAGGGAATAATACGAAGGATCCTTCAGTGGTGACAGGGACCTGTCTGCGTGAGTAACATTTCGCTAAGAAAGCAGTTACTATGCTCGGTGGAAAAATTGATTTCAGGTCTAATGAGGTACTTTTACGTCCTGGAGATTATCAACACAAATACGCAGATCTTAAACATCAGAATACCATGAAAGTAACCGTCGTCGGAGCAGGAAATGTAGGAGCCACAGTTGCCAATGTATTAGCCCATAAAGACATTGTTAACCAAGTCGTCCTACTTGATCTAAAGGGTGACATGGCTCGTGGAAAAGCACTCGATAGCTGGCAACAAGCATCGATAGATTACTACAGTACGACCCTCATGGGTACCGAGGATTATAATGATACAGCAGGGTCTGACATCGTAGTGATCACGGCTGGTATCCCTCGTAAGCCAGGTATGTCCAGAGATGATCTAATATCCACCAATGCTAAGATCGTTAGTTCGGTAACAAAATCGATTCTCGAGAAATCAGATGATCCAATTATCATCATCGTTTCCAATCCTCTGGATGTCATGACGTATGCGAGTCACGTCACCTCAGGGTTACCGAGCAATCGAGTTTTTGGGATGGCAGGCATCCTCGATACGGCGAGATATCGTGCATTCTTAGCTACAGAGATCGGTGTTAGTCCTAAGGATATACAGGCACTCCTTATGGGAGGCCACGGTGATACCATGGTCCCACTCCCGAGATATACAACAGTTGCTGGAATTCCGGTGACAGAGTTCGTCAGTGATGAGCGCCTCGAAGAGATCGTGCAGCGCACAAAGAAAGGAGGTGGTGAATTAGTGAAACTGATGGGTACATCTGCGTGGTATGCGCCTGGCGCTGCGGCAGCACAAATGGTGGAAGCAATCGTCAAAAATGAGAATCGAATATTCCCATGTTGCGCCAAGTTAGATGGCCACTACGGGCTAAACGATGTCTATGTCGGCGTGCCTGTGATGCTTAATAAAACAGGTATCTCTCGCATTATCGAAGTAGACCTCAATGAAGCCGAAAAAGCCCTACTTGACACCAGTGCTCAACACGTCAAAGACGTCATGAACACTTTCGATAAGATGAACATTGTATAGGTGCTTTACGAAGCCTTATTCACGTTATGTCGGATCAAATACAGTCGGCGCTCCGTACGATGAAGTCGAATCGGGGAGCAGTACTCTACGAACTCTCTCTCGAGAGCCCCGTACTGATTGTCTTCTTGCGTCACTTCGGATGCATCTTCTGCCAAGAAGCAATGCGTGATATCTCTGCCCAGAAGAGTGCCATCGAGGAAAAAGGGGTGCGTATTGTGTTCGTTCATATGTCAGAGAATTCTGTCGCAGATGGTTTTTTTGAGGAGTTCAATTTAGCTGGTGTCGAGCACGTCAGTGATCCTGATTGCGTTTTCTACACACAATTTGGATTATTGAAAGGAAGTTTCAATCAATTATTCGGATTGAAAGTCTGGCTACGTACCGCTGAACTGGCGATTAAAGATTTGCGCCGGCTCAAGATGCAGCAGATTGGAGATGGGTTCCAGATGCCAGGAGTCTTCCTTGTCGAGAATGGTATGGTCAAAGAGCGCTACATCCACAAGCGAGCTTCTGACCGACCTAATTATGCAGGTTTGATCTCCTGTTGTGAAGTGTCTAACTAAGCCTTAGGATCGCACCGTCTCTTTAAGATCACTCGTTTTGTCCTCTAACATTACTTTGGATCAAACGAACAATTAAAGCACCTCTCTTCGAGTGAGTTTTAGTTTAGAGTCTTCAGGATTTCGTCTAAATGCATTCTTATTTAAACATATTCACCACCTCGATCTTGCTGTTGACATGCAAGGTCTTGTACACCTTTTTGATGTGGCTGCGGACTGTATCGATGGAGATGCCTTGGTCGGCGGCGATCATCTTATAACTGAGGCCTTGGGCAAGGCCTTCGACGATCTGGTATTGCTTTTTGGTGAGCTTTTCTTCTAAGTCTTTTTTGGGTTTTGGTCGGAGGTTATCTGCAATTTTTCTGGCGATTGATGGGGACATGTAGGAGCCGCCCCGATGGACGATGACGATGGCTTCCAATATCACTTTCAAAGAGGTCTTTTTAGAAATGTATGAACACGCCCCTTTTTGCAAGGCCTCGAATATCTTTTCTACCTCATCATACGTGGTAAGCATTATGATATCTACATCAGGCAACTTGTGTTTGATCGGTTGTAACGCCTGCAAGCCCGACATACCTGGTAGTCCGATATCCTGAAGCAAGATATCTACGCCTATGAACTGAAAGTCGGATATCTCCTCAAGGCCTTCCTCTACACTTCTTGACGCGAAGGAAAGTGTCATCAATGGATGTAACTCGATGGCTTGTGAAAGACTCTGGCGAATCATCTTATCGTCTTCGATAATGCCCACTTTTATATGTTGGTCGCTTGGCATAATGCAAATGTAAGTTCATTAACACGGGCTCAAGATCACATCATCATGTGAGCGGGATCTCCACCTTAGTGACATAGCCCACCCTGTTATATCCGAAAGAGTAGGTACCACCTACGCTCTCGGCACGCTGCTTCATGCTATTTAGGCCGATACCGGATGTCTTAAGAAAGGACTTCTCTTCACCGGAGTCTTTTATAAATAATGATAGATGTGACTTGCCCTTTTCTACTTTGAGCATCACTCGATCCGTAGTGCTGTGTTTGGCGATATTAGTGATACTCTCTTTACAGATGAGGTAGAGTACTTGCCGCACATCGGGATCTATCCTCTCTTGAGAAGGCGCTGCAGTAAAGTCAGTGTCATATTGTATCTCCCGCTGCCCTAAGACGTCATGCAGATGATCATGAACACGATCTTCCAAGTCTGCGTAAGTATCTTTAGAAGCGTCCATCGCCCAGACAGTATCTCGCATCCTTGCGATGGCAGTACGACTTTGATCTGCGATCTGATGGGCAAGATTTTTCTTGTCATCGCTCAAAGACAACTCTAAGAGCTCGGACTGCATGGCCACACCCGTCAACAAAGAGCCGACATCATCATGCAGGTCATGAGAGATCTTGGTGCGGAGCATCTCAATTCGCTTTTGTCGCCGCAAACGTCCGTGATAGACTTCGCGCTGTGTCAATAGTATGCCCCCGACTACCAGTCCCAGAGCACTTATACGTGCCCACCATGTCGCCCACCAGGGTGGGACGATGGTAAACGAAAGCTGCGCCACTTCTGGGTGCATGATACCATCACTATTGGACCCTTTGACTTCGAGGGTATAGTCATCTGGCGATAAATTGTAAAAACTAACTTTTTGATCTTTTCCATTTTTGATCCAATCATCATCTCTTGGCAGCAGTCGATACTCATAAGTGACCGCATCAGGATTGATAAAATCAAAATTAGAATAGGTGGCCTCTACATCATTGCGGCGATGAGAAAGGCGGATGTCACCTTCCGATAAGGTGCTTTGATAGGGCTCATCATTAACGGCAAGGGAGGTGAACTTTACAGGCTTGGTAGTTGGATGGGCGATTGCCCTGCGCGTGTCGAGCTTGGTGATGCCTTGGCTCCCGGCAAAGTAAATGTCGTCACCTTTGACGACCACAGGACTGGGATTGTTGAGGTCTGCGCCGCCGACATTGGAAGTATAGTAGACAGTGCCTGTGCTATCTTCCACTTGATACTTCAGGATCCCTTTGTAAGAACTCGCCCAAAGGACACCGACTGGCGCCTCCACCATCCATCGAAAGGAGCCAATGCCGTAGGGCTCATTGACAGGCAGGAGTGTCGCAGTACCTTCATCGAGATCGATCCGATAGATCCTTCCATCCCCTATGCCCCAGAGTCTATCCGACGCGTCTTTATAGAAGTAGCTCCAAGTCGCTTTTGAAAGATCTACTGCATCACTTTTTAGAGATTTCCATTCGGCAGTAAGGTCATATGAGACGACTGCAAGACCGAAGTCGGTTCCGACGATCAGCCGGTCATTGTCAACATCATCTATAAAAGAAAGTACGTTGATAAATTTTTTAGAAATAGGATCTTGAGCGAGGGTAAATACATTTTTAATTGTATTCGTTTTTAGATCAATTTTTTTCAATCTGCCCCAGTGGTCGATCGTCCAGATATTGGACTCGCTATCTTCTACGATCCGATAGGCACGTCTAAATTCATTTTTCAGACTATCGACAACGATCGCCCTGCTGTATTTTTTCAATAACCTTCTATCTGGCAAGGAGAATTGATAAAGGTGCGATGCCTTGCCTATCCAATAACTATCGTCACTGTGGAGCACTCCATATGTTTGATCGGATGGAGGCGTCTCTGATATGACGAGAGAATTATCAAATGTTTCTTGATCTGTATCCATGATACTCACGCCGAGGTCTGTACTTATAAGAAGTCGCCTTGGTCCAGCGTCGGTGATCCAGTAGACATTGTCGCTTCGCAATGATTGAGGATCGTCAGGATCGTGATAGTAGTTATCAAATTGGAAAAGTAAGTCCGAGGCTTTTGTAAGTGTGTATCCTCCGAGCCAAAACGTGCCATCTGCGGATTCTCTGATGTGATGAACCTCTTCACCTACGGCTAAGCGGCTTTTTTGAAAAGCAAAAGGATGCTTTCGCAAATATTCTTTCGCGGCAAGATCAAATGTCAGGACACCAGACTCACCTGTGGCCACCCAAAGATGCTTTCGGTCTACTGCCATATGCAGATCAAGGATGGTTGCAGACTTTTCCATACCGGCATCATCCGTAGCATGATAGATGTCGATGATCTTTTCATCGCCTGCATCCCAGAGCACGAGACCACGATCATGATCAGCTATCCACAATGTGTCGCCCTTCCAAGGTAGGATTTCGGTGACCCAATCGTCTAATACATTGTCCAGATAGTACGCCTCATGTCTATAAAGATGAAAGGTCTCAGTAGCTATGTCATACTTCACAAGTCCAAACTTTCGCGTCCCACACCAGATGGTATGATCCCCGTCCAGATGGAGTTTACCCAGCCTTACCTTCTCTGGATATGGCCATGTATCATAGCGGCGGATGGCTTCTAAAGGATGTAAGATGACGCTATCTCTCCGGCGGTCGTAGTACTGAAGGCCGCCATATCCGCTGATCCAAAAATTGCCCATGGGATCTTCTACGATGTCGTGGGTACCGATGTCAGACCACCCACCCTCCAAGGGCATCGGAACATTAACGAATAGATCTGCAAGGCGATCATAGCGATGAACATATCCCGCACCATTGATGACCCACAAAGCACGGTCGCGATCTTCAAAAAATTGGGATGCACCCTTCAAGTGCACACCGCTCGTAGGATCATCAAAGTAGGGATGAAAGACTTGACCGTCATAGCGCACCAATCCCTCTTCCGTGGACACCCACAAGTAGCCGACAGCATCTATAAATGTATTGTGTATGGTCTGTGACGGCAAGCCATCTGCGGTGCTAAAGGACTGATAGGAGAGTCGCTGGAGCTCAGAACCTGTCTCCTGCCCTGCAGCAAAATTTGTCGAAAGACTACAGAAAAAGATAGCGCATAACCAGTGACTCATAGCGGAAGTAGACCTGCCGCTGCTCAATATACAAAGACCAATCGCCGATAGTGGAGCATGCCATGTGCAGTAGAACCTCCAAGATGAATTCTGACGCTCTGCGATGCATCACATGATCATGTGATACCACGGGCCAAGCCTGCTGGGGACCTTTACCATCCTATAAGTCACCATCGCATGAAGACACATCACAAAACCTCCATAACGCCACGAGAACAAGAGGTGCTGCACCTCATCGCTTACGAACACTCTACGAAAGAGATCGCCAGCAAGCTCTACGTCAGCTACGAAACTGCGAGTACTCATCGCAAAAACCTGATGTCAAAGCTCGGCGCTAAGAATGCGGCTGGTATTGTCAGGCTCGCCTTTGAGCGTGGCCTTATGAGCATAGGGCAAGTAGGATGCCTATTGGCTTGTCTCCTTATGATGGATATCGAGGCGCACGCGCAAGAGCTAACTGGCCTTAACTACAACTATCAGGTGCAGGCCGCCTGGGCCAATATCAAGAGCTCTGAGTCGGGAAACGAAGAAGCCACCATGCTATTCGGCGCGTGCCATGACGAGAATGGGTTATTGACAGCTATCATCACGCCTACCTATCAGAGTGGTACGACTAACTGTGGCACCAGTATCGTGTGCGCTCAGAGAACGACGGATTGCGAGACAGGTTGCTGGTTTCAAGTGGATAGTAAGCTCCTGAACAAGAGCAATGTCTCCACGACAAGCTTCGACTATGAAGTCAATGGCTGGGAGGATGACGGTGGTCAGCGCTGTAACTGGGATAGTGGTGACGATGATCGAGGCTTTAGCAGACGTCTACGCACAGCTACCTCGCTCGTATCCAGCGCTGTCCAATGGTCCGATCTGCAAAGAACGACTAACAGCGCGAACGACATGATATCGGAGTACAAGGTCGCATGGAGATATACAAAAGGGACGAAAAACAATCCACTTGACTTTGGTACCATTGCAACTGGCCAGAAGTGGCACATCAATAGCAACAGAACGAAACCCACGGGTGCGGACAATAATATCGGCTACACTAACGAATGGACGGCGCGAGGAGGACCTGATGTCACGTATAAATTTACCATCGAAGACGAGGCCAAAGAAGTGTCGATCAGCACGAACTCCACCACGACTAACTATGATACTTACCTCCTACTCTACAATAGCAATGGATCTGAACTTATAGCCCAGCATGATGATATCGCTGGCAGCGCGAACCGCAAGTCCTTGATCGAAAGGGTACTTTGTCCAGGAACGTATACGGTTGTTGTAGATGGTGTCGGAAGCCCAAGCAGTGGTGACTTCGACCTTACCATATCAGTTGACCCATACAGCTTTTCTGCAGGGACCATCAGCTCCTCCCAGACCCAGGCATGCCAGGGAGAGGACTTAGCAACGATCACAGGCTCTGCGATCTCTTCCCTCAATGGCAACGACCCATCTTATCAGTGGAAAAAATGGGATCCTGACAACTCAGAGTATGTCAACATACCCGGCGCCACTTCCCAAAATCTCTCCTCTTTCGGTCAGATGGATGATGAAGATGTCTTCATCCGCAGGTATGTGACGCTGTGTGGTGTCGAAGAACGAAGTTCCTTTCATAGGATCAACTTTAGGCCGTCTTCCATCTCCTCTGGGTCGATCTCCTACTTAAAGGATGATGTCATCCTCGATCCCGCGCCTCCGATCAGGCAGGATTTCGATCTTGAGGTATTTGATGCCCTCACTTCCTTCAATCCCAATGGACCAAGCACCGACGCTTCTGGTGACCCTGGACCGCTCAGCTATCGATGGGAGACCAGCCCCAACAACTCTGCATGGAGCACATATGCAGCAACAAGTCCTGGGATAGTAGTACCCGCTCTTAATGAGACCACATGGTTTCGCAGAGTCGCCATCAATGACTGTGGCGTGGAAGCCGCCACGGAGTCGGTGAAAATAACCATCCTCCCAGCCAATGGCGAGATAACAGGAAAAGTAACGGCACCTCCAGTGGGTCTCGGTACCGGCATCGAAGGTGTCGAAGTATGTGCGACACCCGCCACCGCTCTGGAAGGCGCCATGCAAGAGTGCGTCTTGACCAATCAGCAAGGAGAGTACACCATCGACGATCTTTACTTCGGGCCTGATGAACTCGAATATGTCGTGCAAGCAAAGTTGGAAGACCACGGCATCATCGTACCTCCTGATCCCAACAATCCTTCAGACAATGACTCTACTATCACGGTGCGCCTTACTCAGCAAAACCCGACCTCTGCCGGGTCTAACTTTATAGATACTTCTGTTTATACCCTTGACGGAAATATTTTTCAAACGTTCAGCGGATCCCAGTATGGCAAGATGGATGTACTTGTAAAACTTGTGAACTCTAATGGCATCACTGAAGACACAATATCCACAGATGTCAATGGCAATTACAGCATGATCGTACCCTACGCTGGTGTCTTTACCATCAGACCAGAACTAAAAACTGCACCAGGTGTCATGCCAGAGGAGGAGCACACTTTCGAGCCCGCCTCGCGAGAGATCACAGTACTTGACGATGTCACGGACATCAACTTTGAAGATCTTACCAAAACCACCCTTGAGGTAGTCCTCCAGGGTCCCTGTGATCTTAAAATAGGCAGTGTCAACTTCAAACTGTTAGATGAAGAAACAGAAAAGGGTGCAACGCAAGGCATTGATATTGACTTTACTATTCCAAAAAATACGGCTCTTCGATCGGTCTTTGTTCCTGCTCGTAATTATAAAATTGATGTCATCGAGGACTCTTTTACAGATTCCGCAGATGGTATCAATGCTGCTGATGTAGAGGCACAGTTTACCAACATACCTCCCTTTGATGCATCGCTGACCTTTGATGATACGATGTTGACTGTCATTTATAAGGCACCACCACAGATAGAATTTGAAGGCGTGCCGGAGCTACTTACATGTGACAATGGTAGTTCCTTTACCACTCCGATCTTGAATCAACTGGAGGAGTACCCTGACTTTAAAATAAAAGTGTGGGAAGGCCCTGTGGTGAATGGATGTCCTCAGGATACAGGTTTCGTCAAGCTGATCAATAATGGTGTCGAGAGAGCTGGTTCCTTCCCGATCAGCAAGGGAGATGTCCTTGACTTTCGACTCATTGGAGGCAATCCCAATCTCATTCCTCCCTACAAACAGATCCTCAGCATCAAAGCACAAAGTCTGATCGCTAATAATCCAAAGACAAGAGATACAGCATTTATCGTCAGTGGCTCTGTGCCTCGTGGGAAGACCTTCTTCACGCAGTCTCCACAAGTACCACTATTGATACTTAGAGACCCCCCAACTGATGTTGGTTATTCTTGGTTTGAGCAGAATAGCACCCTCGCGTACCGATTTAAGTCTCAGGCCAAAAAGTCCAGTGTGGACAACAGCTGGGGCACCCTCAAAGTGGGTGCTGACGTAAGCATCTCCAATGGTATCGGAGCAGAGGTAGGATACAATGTCGCTGGATGGCTCAATGTCACAGGTGGCACCAACGGAACTACCTCTAAGACTTCAAGAACGGAGACAGACATGACACTGAGCCTCACGCAGCGGTATGAGACAGATAGGGTGCTTACAGGTCCAGAGGGAGATCTTTTTGTGACCGGCGTGCTCAACTTTGTGTACAGTAAGACAGACGAACTCCTGATAGACTCTTCTATCTGCGAAGTGCGCCTGGATACGAGTATTGCTATCTCACCAGACTCTATCTCGTCGATTGCAGCCCTAACAACCACTGCGGTACACAACAGGATCACCATACTCAAGGACCTCAAGGCCAATGATGACAACTCTGATGAGCCTCGCGGTGAGGTCTTCTGGGACAATCAGATACACGCTTTTGAGTCCATGATCGCCGAGAATGATCGACTGAAGCAGAAGGCCATCGAAAATGGTCAAGGGTCGGGAGACTTTCTCTCCAGTGGTGACTTCACTGGCAATATCGACTACAGCGGTGGTAGTGTCTTTGAGCGGGAAGTAACTTATGACACCCTGCGATCCTTCATGCATGAGTACTTGGTAGAAATAGAAAACTTCTCAGAGCTTGGCGCGGGCTTCGAAGTGATGGGCAATGGCGTCAATGGAAGCTCGTACATCGCGGTCCGCACGGAGCAGACACCGATTGATCCTGCAGAAGCACATAAGAATACAGACACGATCACACAAGTATCGGTCACGACAGGATTTCACCTGGAGGACAACGAAGCCAATGACAACTTTCTAATTGGTGTCTATAAAGATGAGACCTACGGCACACCAGTCTTTGATTTATTAGGGGCTAATACAAGTTGTCCCTATGAAGTATGGGACCCGGAAGACCCAAGGGGGATGACGGATCCATTTGAGGTGACGCCTGATCCAGGATTTCCAGTACAGCGGGTAGGTATCGACCCAGATAATGGGGTGCAGTATAAATTTACAATTAAAAACTCTGGACTCTTTAAGGCAGGTTATCTCGTGGAGCCTGACTTGGCTTACAATGAAAACGGGGCCATCATACGAGTTAATGGAAGTAACGAAGATGGCATCGTCATCGATAGCCTCGATCCGGGGCAGACGATAACCGTTGGATTTACAGTTAGACAGGATCCTGCAGTACAGTTTTTCAATCACACGATTAGAATGAACGTATTTGCCTACTGCTCTTACAATTTTCAACCGATCCGAGACAATACCAATAAAAAGCATCTGGACTTTTCGGTAACCTTTGACAGTGACTGTAGCCGTATCGATGTAATCACTCCGACGCCGATGCAAGTGGCCAATCTTGACAACGAAGGCATCCTCAAAGTTCAAATGCGCAATTACGACAAGCAAAAACTCAATCGCTTCTTTTTACAGCACAAACCAACCGGGTCGCAGATATGGACTTCTTCGACGACATTTGATTTTCCCGCTTCGGAGTTATTTGACGATGCTGCGGGGACGATCAAAGACTGGATACTGCCGGCGACCATCGAAGATGGCGTCTACGATATGCGCATCACTACAACATGTGATGGTGGTCTCGCCAGTGGCTCCGAGATCCTACAGATCGTGATCGACCAGAGCAGGCCAGAAGTCTTTGGCATACCCTCTCCTATCGATGACAACTTTGAGATCGATGAAGACGATCAGATCAGTGCGAGTTACACCGAGGCTGTG
This sequence comes from Bacteroidota bacterium, assembly GCA_038523965.1. GTDB lineage: Bacteria > Bacteroidota > Bacteroidia > Chitinophagales > Saprospiraceae > JAJRXG01. The sequence goes on along the minus strand of JBCBIX010000014.1, from coordinate 528 downwards.
AAGCCCGCTGGCATCACTGCGACGATCAAGGATATGATACTCGGCGATACCATTGAGACGGTACAAGTCACCGTCTTTGAAAATCAAGTGATCGTCACCCCTTCGATTGACTTAGGCAGTCGAACGCCGTCCTTGTACAGAGTGACACTGAACGGTGTGGAGGATCTTCGAGGCAATCGCGCCAATCCGTATCGATGGGTCTTCACGGTTGGTGAATTTGACTTTGGGACGGCTACCTGTCTCGCCGACCTCATCGTTTCTAATAATAACTTTAACCAAGAGGCGATCTCCGCCACTAATTATAATGGACTCAACATCATCTCAGATGGTGTTGTAAAAAATACTGGACTTGAAGTTGTGTATACAGCTCAGAACAATGTTGTTTTAGAGCCAGGATTTACCGTGAATAATGGAGGGACGCTTCAAGCGCAAATACAAAACTGTATTGACTGATCTGAAATCCTCATAGCGAGCTTCTGACCGACCTAATTATGCAGGTTTGATCTCCTGTTGTGAAGTGTCTAACTA
>JBCBIX010000013.1:0-42011 GCA_038523965.1 Bacteroidota bacterium | reverse complement strand
GGCAAATCCAACCTCTAACTCACGTGGTCGTCCCATACCGATCTGACCACCATTCACGTCGGTAAAATTGATATCGCCGAGTGAGAAGAATCGAAGGTCAAATCCAAAAGCGGACAAATCATCAATTTTCTTAAATCCTCCGAGATACGCCAGATATACATCATTCAGACCCAGATTCCGCAACCATGGGACGTAACTGACGGAGAACTCTGAATCGCTCTCTGCAAACGAAATTTTAGCGGCATTGTAATTAAGTGAATAAGCGTTCGCTTTAGTTGCCACGCCTGCATCTCCCATTCCGCCTCCGATGGCGTCCGGTACAATTCGTAGAAATGGAACAGATGATAGCAATGTATTGGGAACGCAGTCACCATTAGGGTCGATCGCACATCCCGCTGCGGGATCCCATGTGGCAAACTGCGCTTGAACGCCAAAGCTTAATCCGACAAAAAGTAAGGTGCAGTATAGACTACGAAGTAGATGACTTACCATCGGGTAATATTAGAAGCCCCTAAAGATGGAGGGCAGGATGAATAAAATACAGTCCACTAACTGTTGATGTATTACGATTATTTTAACGAGGTAACCTTTTTGATAATAGGCTCACCCAGTGATTTTCCGTCCGTATCCAGCATCTCAACTTGGATCAAATAAATACCAGATGAAAGCGGATTTACATTAGCGGCCGCAAGGATACGGCCATTCGTTATGCTATTCAACTGTCGGCTTCTTTGGATCAATCGGCCTTGAAGGTCAGTGATACGTGTACTTATGACGACTCGACCTGACAATGAAGTGGTGGTGATTTGCATATTGATCTGATCCTCTATGGGGTTTGGACTGATCTCCACATCAAACGCTCTTCCTGCCCCTGCCATCACCTCAAAAGTTAGTTCAACCTGACTCGCATTATTCAACACATCAAAAGCCTGAATTTGAAGGACGTGCGATCCTTCCGAAAGGGTAGGAAGGTCAAATTCGATAAGACCTGAGCCGTCTGATTGTGGACGATAGAAGGAATTTAAGATCGTGACTGTCCCATCTAACGATGCGGTGATCTCATGACCGATTCCTGCTGTACTGATATTGATGCCATTTTCGTCGTTTAGCTCCAGGAACAATCGTGATTGAGATGGGACGATTTGTCCGTTGACGAATGAGGGATCGTTCAGATATCCCCTGATTTCAGGTCCAAGAATGTCTTGCACTGATCTTTCTTCGGTTCCGCCGATGATGAGTTGCTCAGTCGCGCCAAGAGCTTGAGTTCCAGTCATGTCTTGCGCAAACAAACTCACCTTCCCAAATCCAAGGCTGTAATCAATGTCCACTGGGACAATCCAAGTATGATCAAATCTTCCATTATTGACGTTGACTCGGGCTTTGTGAAGGATGTTACTTCGATTGTCAAATGTAGTTGGGAAGCTTCGAGGGTCATTAGCCAAAGTGGTAACCGTACTCGGCTTGTCAAACACGTTAATCTCCACTTCGCCCTCGAATCTCTCGTCCAACTCTCCTAATGGAGTAAGAATCTCACCTGTAAGATGAACTTCTCCTGTCGCCCCGATGGTATCCAATTGACTCACAGTAGTAGCTATCCCATTAATCGATGTGATCTCTGCACGCGCCGTGGGAAGGGCCAGCGTCATACTGGGATCCCCGATTAGGAAAAACTTCCGACCGTTTAGAGCATCATTTGACACCTGATTTTTGGATCGACGCATGATTTCCCCAAGTGTCAGATACGCACCTGCCTCACGCTCAAAAATGTTCCTGAAGACCGCGCGGGTTAACCGAAAATTCTTCGATGCAAACACAGATCTGACGGTTGTGAGCAGAGCTACCGCACCACCACTTGGGTTGAGCAATACCTGTTCTCCTGCTGTACGAAGTGAGGGGTCATCAAATCCGGTGAATGAACATGTTGCCGTGATGACCAAGGGCAGTCGATCATAGTTAGACCAACTCGTCACAGCATCTACATCAAGTACACGTTCCTGAGCCCAGCCTCGAGGACCACCATGTCCGAGATAATTTATCACCAAAGCTCCTTCATCCACGCTATCGTCTATACGCGCAGTGGCATCAGGATAGCGGTTGCCTCCGGCCGTAGATTGCTGACGAAAGGCGTCGAAGTATATTTTACGCTGATTGAAGAGCGGATGTCGCTGCTCCACTTCTTTGGCAATATCATCCGCATCGTTGATATGCAGGTTTCGATCTTCGTCATCTGCTACGAAAACAATGTTCGCCCTCCATGCATCATCCTTTGATCGACCGAGGTCGTAGTTGATAATTTTGTCAACGACAATTCGAGCCTCCTCGATACGAGATACTGGAATTCGACCAATGGCGATGTCCAGATCTCCTGCCAATTCATCTCCTTCTCCATCATCCAATAGTGCATAGAAGTCATCTGTCGGAAAAGCAAATAGAGGATCCAGAGACTCTCCAGTCTGAAAGGTGGGGATCAGATTATGATCAGGAAGATTATCCTGAATATGGCGATAGTCATATGTCCCTTCGCCGAACAGAAGGACAGATCGAAGGCCTGTCTCATTGCGTACCATATCGCGGAGATAGTTACGGATAGCTACGGGGTCATGGCTTCCAGCGGCATAGTGTCTATATACCTGATCGATATCAATGACTGAAGTGGATACATCTGAATGTGATTCTCGATGCTCGGCTAATCGGATGGCCTCGCTACGAAGTTGAGGTGGAGCGATTATGATATGATCTACCGCCCTTTTTGTATCGATTTCTTCAATAACTACAGCCGACACACGTGCTGGTGTAGGAGCATCGGTAAAGTTCTTAAAGGTGACAAACTCCTCCGCCACAGCAGTAGAAAAGGGTATTGCACTTCGACCATTTACCGAGATAGTAGGTCTTATCTTAGGTCGAAGTGGATCGGATATGTTCAGTACTTGAGTTCCGGATGGAATGGTGAGCGCGTCATGTCCATGTTCGATGGCGAATAAGTTATTGACAAAGCCATCAGAGTTCTCCATTGTGGATACCAAACCTCTGATTGTGGCATAATCCAACCAAAGTCTTGCCTCAGAATTCGCCTTGAGATATTGTATGTCGATCCTGTCATCGGGACCAAGTTGGTCCGTAGTCAGTTCGGCCGAGAAAATCCGTGCATGCAGTGCTTCGACATCCCCTGTGTTGACAGCTGGCCAACTTACCTTAACACTACTTGTAGGATCAGTCGTCACAAGGTCAAGAGACTCACCCGAGGCACTTCTACCAGCAAATGTGACTCTGATGCTTGCATCTCGTACTCCTGATTGAGGCAGTTCCCATAATCCCGTAAGATTGAAGGTTTTCAGATTCGAGAGTTCAGGACCGAACCAACGACGACCAGAGCCTTGATTAGATAGGTCTGCCGCGAGCAGATTCACCTCATCAACATGAAAGACACTATGATAGCGATACAAATCAGTGGGATTATAGGACTGAACGAGCTCCTCAGTTTGGATGCGTAATCCCTCATCAGACGTGAGAGTAAGAAGGTAAGAACGCTGTTCGTAGTACGGATTCAAGTGGCTGGGGTCGTCTTCCACTAATAGAGAGCGACGATGAGGTCCTTCGGCATAAAAGATAATCCAATCTCCCTGGTCTATTGTCCCGTCTCCACCATCAAAAACCAGTAATGGAATGCTTTGTAGGCGCTCGGTTTCAACCCATGACGTGTTTGGATCTAACTCATGAGTAGAAGATCCCAAAAGTGTTAATTGATCCGACGGAAGCTTGGCCAATGCCAAGGACTGAAGGATGGATTCTCCCTCTACTCGATAGATTCCGCGTTTTTTGATAGTGATTTCTACTGCGGGTCCAGAAGGGGCAGGTGCTTGACCGCTGATAACATTACAGTGTGCACTTACAATAAGTGTAAGCCATAACCAAAAGTGTCCATCAATTCTTTGGCTAATCATTCTATGAACAATCGTTAATCCTGTGGTAAATACTTGTAGGTCAACAACAACGCTGTTTCAATCGTTATTATTGATACGCTAACGCCTTGAAAATGACTTGGTTAAGACGAATCTACATCCTCGCGGTCTTCGTCGCTCTATTTGTAGAGCTTCATGCCCAGGATCCTGTCTACAGCCAGTTTTATAATGCGCCTATCCAATTGAATCCGGGCTTAGTCGGACTTAGCGAAGAAGTGCAAGTTGCGATCAATTACAGAAACCAATGGACAGGTTGGCCGCAGGCATATACGACATATAGCGCCTCATTTGACCAGTATTTTGCCAATCTCAATAGCGGTCTTGGCGTGCAGCTCCTCAGCGATAATGCTGGAGGTGGTATTATCAAGACCAATAAAATAAGCGGTGTTTACTCTTACCACTTACAGTTGGATAAGCGATGGCAAGCTCGTGTAGGATTAGAGGTTGGACTAATACAGACACTCTTGGACTGGGATCAGTTGATTTTTTTAGATCAGGTGGTGCCCGGCATTGTTGATGGTACTCCTGGTGGGACAGTAATTCCTTCTCAAGAGTTGCCTCCGGAGTCATTCTCTAATCAGGTCCTGGATATCGGTATGGGTGGGCTCTTTTATAGTGATGAACTTTACTTCGGCATCGCCTTAAAACATCTGAATAGTCCGAATAACTCATTCATTTCAGATCCAAACTCTACAGGCGCCGGTCTACCTACACGTCTCAGCATTCATGGAGGATGGCAAATTGATTTGGACGGGTACAATAGCAAGGGCTTTGGCTCGTTTGTTGCTCCGAGTATTTTGTACACCACCCAATCTGGGCTGAGCCAACTGAATGCAGGGGCATTGTACAATAAGGAAAATGTCTTTGGAGGAGTATGGTTAAGGCACGACCTAAGCAATATAGATGCTGCCATCGTCTCGCTGGGGCTGCGGACGGATCGACTCAAGATGAGTTACAGCTTCGACCTTACCCTGAGCAGTGCAGTCATAACCAGGACCAGCGGAAGTCATGAGGTCGGTGTCGTAATGAGGCTGGGTCCAGATCTATCCAAAGGATCTAAAGTCGAGGATTGCTTCAGCATCTTTAGATAGAGGATTTTCCAAAAGAAGAATAACAATAGGATAGGGGGCACACCCCAATTTCAAGTCCTTAAAATAGGGCGCATGGGTCATGCGTTACTTATGCATTAAAAGTCTAATATGAGTCTCCGGTTTTTCGTTTTACTCTGTGTTATGTCGATGATGAGTTCTTGTTTTATCGGTAAGAAGTCAGGCGGCGCAGACGATCGCTCTTCCGCTACAGGTTGGAAATACAATGATCAAGAGTGGGGAGGATTTGAGAAACTCGACTACGAAGGGCAAGTAACTGCGCCGAACATGGTGCTCGTGCCGGGGGGAACTTTTACGATGGGTCTCACAGGAGAGGATGTCACCTATGAGTGGAATAATATACCGCGGCGAGTGACAGTCTCATCGTTTTACATGGATGAAACTGAGGTTTCTAATATCAACTGGAGAGAATATGTCTATTGGTTAGAAACCAGGTATGAGTCTTTCCCCGAAGTAGCCCAAAATGCTCTTCCTGACGAGAAGGTTTGGTATGATGAGTTATCCTACAATGATCCTTTAGTAGAGACTTATTTCCGACACCCAGCATACGATGACTATCCCGTTGTGGGTGTTTCGTGGGAACAGGCTCAGGATTACTGTAAGTGGAGGACTGATCGTGTGAATGAAATGATCATGATCGAACGAGGTATTCTTAATCCTACTCCAGATCAGAAGGACTCAGATGTCTATACAACAGATGCATATCTCGCAGGACAGTATGAAGGAAACGTTCGGAAGAATCTCCCAGATGTGAGAACAGGCGGAGAACGACCAGTCAAATTCGAAGATGGAATCTTGGTCCCTTCGTTCAGACTTCCAACAGAAGCTGAGTGGGAATACGCCGCATTAGGCCTGCAGGGTAATCTGGAGAATCCGAAGGACGAGCTGATATCTGAGCGCAAATTTTATCCTTGGTCTGGCAAAAGCGCACGCTACCAAAAACGAGACAAGAATCAAGGGCGCATGTTAGCCAACTTCAAAAGAGGCAAGGGGGACTACATGGGTACGGCAGGTAACCTAAATGATAATGCTGCTACTCCTGGTCCAGTTCGAGCCTTTTGGCCAAACGATTTCGGCCTCTACAATATGGCTGGTAATGTGAGCGAATGGTGCCAAGATGTCTATCGACCTCTCACGAGTACAACACTCCGGGACGCTGAGAATCACGATCTAAATCCATTCCGAGGGAACGTTTACAAAGAAGTCCTCAAAGATGAATACGGGAACTACGTCGATAAGGATAGCCTTGGTCGGATGAAATATCGAAATATCGCTGATGAGGAGCTCGAAGGTCGCGAGAATTATAGATCGGCTGATGCCAGAGATTATCGTGACGGGGATGACGAATTCATCACTTACGAATACGGGAAATACACTCTTATCAACGATAACTCACGCGTGATTAAAGGAGGTTCATGGGCCGATCGTCTATATTGGTTATCTCCAAGTGCCCGACGTCATAAGGACCAGGATAAAGCCAGTCGAACGATTGGTTTTAGATGTGCTATGGCGCGTGTAGGCGGTGCTGCTGGCAACGATGACACGGGCGGAATCATGTTCAATTCTAAAAGGAAAAAAGTGAAGCGCAGTTATAAATAACAAGCCCTAATAATAAATCTGAGCCCTTATTACAGTCGCGTAATAAGGGCTTTTTTTGTAATACTCCTATGACGACATCTCTTGAAGAAGTGTATCAGCGTTACGAAAGTAGTTCAGGCGTATCAACAGATACAAGAAGCATCAGACCAGGTGATCTGTTCGTCGCCTTATTGGGACCTAATCATGATGCCAATCACTATGCGGCAAAGGCGCTCGCGTCTGGAGCGTCCTTTGCGATCGTTGATCGGGCAGATGTCGCAATAGATGAGCGATATATCCTCGTAGATAATGGTCTCAGTATGCTACAAAGCTTGGCCAGATTACGCGCTAAGAAGTGGAGCAAGCCGATTATTGGTCTTACGGGTTCGAACGGCAAGACAACGACTAAAGAATTACTTTCCGCAGTGCTTTCAGTCTCAATGAAGGTGGCTTCAACACCTGGCAACTATAACAATCATATTGGGGTACCCCTTACCATCCTTAATGCTGACACTGCTGCTGACTTGATGATTGTGGAAATGGGTACGAATCAGCCCGGTGATATAGAACTGCTGTGTGATATCGCACAACCTAATCTTGGACTAATCACCAATATTGGATTGGCCCATCTTGAACGATTGGGGTCTCCACAGGGCATCTTTGAAGAGAAGACCGCCTTGTTCCGATCTGTTGTCTCACGTACTGGCCGTCTTTTCCTGAATATAGGCGATCAGTTGTTACAGACTTGGCCAACGGGGGCGACAGATCATACCTATGCTCACGATCGATGTGGATACGGTGAGCTTATTCAACTTGAGAGTCCCGATGGTCGAGTACGTTTTAAAGTATCAGATGGAGGGGTGATCCAGACCAACCTATCGGGGGATTATAATATGTCAAATATCGCCGCGGCGCTTACTGTGGCACATTATTTTGATATCCCTGAAGAACTGGCGCTGAACGCTATAGCAACCTATGAACCTCATAATCAGCGTTCCCAAGTTATGCACACGGATCGCAATGTTATTATCGCTGATGCGTACAATGCAAATCCATCCAGCATGGGTGCCAGCATACAAAGCTTCGCGAGTACTTACCCCAATGAAAATCTCCTTGTTATCGCTGGAGATATGTTAGAGTTGGGTGATAAGGCATTGGTCTATCATCGAGAAGTTCTACAACAGCTTAAGGATCTTGATCTTCCTTCGATTACCGTTGGGCCATTATTCCAGCAAGCTGGAGGAGGTACGCTGATTGGGGTCAATCATGCAGAAGAGTCCAAATTGGTTGAGTTACTTTCGAGTTATGAGGGCAAAACTATTCTTATCAAAGGGTCACGCAGCATGAGGTTGGAGCGTCTCTATGACTTCTTGTAGCTACACATTTGATAGTATGGATAAGATTCGCTGGCTTATTTCATTCTGACATGCCTCTTCGTAGTCAGTCTTGGTACATGGGATATCAACCATATCGTCAGCATCTTGGCTATAGATACGCACCCACCATCTGCCAGAGTCGGTGTTTTCGATGAATTCGATGGCTCCATCTACCTCTTCTACCATAAGTGTATAAGACTTCGTACGCTCGATCTCAGTCGATTCGCGGAGACGCACTTGGTATCCTTCTAAAAAGTACCAATACAACAAGGCGATATTTGAACTCATCATCGCATGATGGTCTACAGCGGGATCGTAACCCTCTATGAGTAGCGTTTTTAGCTTTGGGGAGGCGCCCGCATATTTCGCAATCATAGCTAACTCCTCTATGCTCAGGCCAGCGGTGCAGCTTTCACTATGTCCGATGTTATCGGCGAGTCGAATCACATTTAGATTGATACTGATGAGATCTGCATTGCGCAAAAAAACCTCCACTCGCTGAGGATCTGCCTTTATATCTCCAAGACGCAAGTGTTTAGACTCTAACCATTCGAAGTTGTCAGGTAAGAAGTGTTTTTGCACGCCAAGGTGGGTGTGGCGATCACGGGCCTCCTGACGATTACTGATGAAAGCAGGAGAGAAAAAATGATCCAAAAATACCTCGTCGTTAGACAGATCGACAAAGGGGTCATTGATTACAAAAGGTAAGAAGTGGTTCGCCTCGATCTGATCGATAATTATGGCACCGATGGAAGTACCAATCTCTTCTTTGACATCCCCTAAGTCGCAGATGTCTTTGGTGTAGTTGGAGAGGTTCATCTCGAGAATGCGGCCTCGTACAGCATCAACATCAGATGTATTGCCAATGAATGCCACGGAGGCAGATGAGGTCACCATTGGGGTTAGAGGCATAGTCGAAGGTAAAAACAGCGAGTTTTCCATAGCCTAAAGATAAGTGGACAGCCCTTTTCGTTAAAGGATAAATAATTTTCTTAATATGTAATTACATTGTAAATTAGCCACTAATATATTAGACCTAAGTGTTATTTGACCCTCCTGAGTTGTAGATTTGACTAAAGACATGCGGGTTATACCCTCGTTCTGGACACATAATACACTCCAATGAATTTCAACAATATTGCCCTGGCTATCGGCCTTTGCTGTTGTTGCTGTGGTTCTCTTTCCTCGCAGACTGATCAGATAGATTCGTCTGCCACGGTTACCAGCCCTTGGTTAGCGCCAGTGGTGACTGACGAGATGACAAAGGATCCAGAGCAAAATCGTCAGTGGCGCTTAGGACAATACAAGTACAGCGCTCAGCCTAAGCACATGTGGGAGCTCGGAGTCCACGGGGGGCATTTTTTTATTGATGGTGATGTCGATCGTCGACTGCCAGGGGGTTATGGTGTTGGTCTACACCTTCGCAGAGCGCTGACATACTTTACGTCTATCAGGTTTGATGCCTTTTATGGACAGTCCACAGGCATTGAGAAGCAACCTTGGAGACATCGAAACTTTGGTGGAGGACTTGTCGAGAATAACAGTCAGTTCAATGGTTGGGAGGCTTATGACGGCTCTAATCCGCAGGCGGTAGATTGGTTTCCCGCACACAAGACAGATTATTATTACGGAGCGGTGCAGTTGCTGTTTAATGTGGGCAATCTGCTGTTCCATGACGAACGCAATAAGTGGAATACCTACGTGGGCATCGGTGTTGGTGTTGACCATCATAACACCATGCTTGACTTGTTCGATGCTAATGGGGATCCATATCTTTCCCTCCGTGAGCAGACCGCATGGTCCCGTGATCTGTTTAACACCCAGGCAGGTCGAAAGGCAATAACCGAGATCTTAGAAAACACCTACGATGGTGTTTATGAAACGGAAGGTTTTAAGAAGGAAGGAATCTTCAGAATAGGGGATGACTTTAACATCCATGCTGTATTTACCGCATCTGTAGGAGTATCTCGAAAGATCTCTCGGCGATTTAATATCGGGATGGAGCATCAAGTGATGGCTTCAGATAATGATTATCTCGATGGCATCAAGTTTCGGACGCGCACCGACCAATCCAATAACGTGGATATCGCTCATTACACTAATCTGAGACTTGGATTTAATCTTGGGTCTTTTGATAAGCGTGTAGAACCGTTATACTGGGTCAACCCAATAGAGAATGTCATGACAGACATGGCAGAGTTAAAATCAAGACCGCGATTTGAATGGACCGATGAGGATAATGACGGGGTCTTAGATCTTATCGATCAGGAGTTAGATACCCCAGAAGGTTGTCTGACGGATACTAAGGGTGTCACTCTTGATAGTGATGGAGATGGAGTAGTCGACTGCATGGATAAAGAACCTTTTTCTCCTCCTGGATTTCCGGTGGACGAGGACGGAGTGGCGCAGATCGATAGCACTAACTCTCAACTCCTTACTGAGCAGGACGTGATCACCATCATTCAGAATAATTGTGATGCGTGTGTGAATACTGGCATTGGCCTTCAGCCTGGGAGTAGTGGTACGACCGGCGCTGCAGGCAGAGACGGAGTAAACGGAGCTTCTGGTGCACCGGGCAGTTCTGGTGTGGTGGGCGCTACTGGCCCTGGATCAGTCGGAGCCGTAAATAACGGCCCGACATATGGTACCATCACCAATACATCTTGTGGTAACTGGTTCTTGCCAATGATACACTTTGATCTTGACAAGTATGCCCTTCGTCCTGAGGCCTATGTCTCCATGCACCAGATCGCCAATGTAATGCGCAAGTGCCCTGAGATATGTGTGACAGCACAAGGACACACCGATGTTAGAAATTCTAATCTCTACAATCTGGCCTTGTCTTATAACCGAGCAAAGGAAGCTGTCGACTACATGGTTTCAGCTTATGGGATAGACCGTAGTCGATTTAAACTAATGTACGGAGGAGAGGATAGTCCACTCATCCCAAACTTGAAGGACAATCACTACACCACTGATATTGAAGAAGAGATGCAGTTCATCAACCGTCGAGTTGAGTTTCGAGTCTGCGAAGCCTCAGACTATGAGATGCCTCGTCCGGAGAACATCAAGGCTGGGGTAAAATCACTTGGATCATCACGTCCTGGCTCGAAGTATAATGCTCGAGGAAACAAATCATCTGGATATTGATTCGGGGGGATAGCTTATCCCTCGAACTGGGGTTTGTACCGATATTTACAAAATTGATGGGCGATTCAATTCGTATTTAATTCCTGATTTCTATCTTTCCACTTGTCTGATTATCAGGCGGTTACAAACGGTAGCTTTTATGTGGAAACTATTTACAATAGGTGCTTTTTCCTTATTGGTAAGCAGCACTGTATCAGCCGAGTACGATCCGAAAGGATGTAAGAAGAAAGGTTGTGACGAATATGAGTGGTACAACAAAGGGCGGTTTAACCCGCTAACGATCCATTGGCCTCTTCACTATACTGGTGACACATATCTGGATCGAAAGGATGGTGGCCAGCACGATATCATCGTTACACACGGTCATCATAACAGTTATCATTGGACTCCACTTTGGGATTTCCGAAGACATCCAGATTGTCCCAGCCCTACATATCTCTCCGAGGGAGTTCGCATGCATGATGCTTTTGAGTGTGATTACCATCCGACGGATAAACCTACCTGGAAGACCTCAACTTGTAGTGATATCTACTCGAGTTATGAGGATAAGATCATTGATTTTGATGGTGAGTCCTGTCGCAAAGTCATACGCCAGTGGGTGATCGTAGACTGGTGTGAGTATAAGCCAAACGGGGTGGCAAACACAAAGCGAGATAAGTACGTCTTGGTTAAGGAGTCATATAGCCACAAATCCTACTTCACCTATGGGAGGGACAAGTGGGATTATGAGCGGGATGGTTGGTACACTTTTGATCAGGTCATCAAGATCATCGACAAGGATGCTCCGAAAATGGTCTCGTGCGATGACGTTGTCGTCGAGTTGAAGAATGGAAAGTGTGAGACACCAGTTAAGGTGATCAATCGAATTAAAGACACCGGACCATGTGTAGGTGATAAAATGACTGTCGAAGCATTTGTAAAAAATGCCAGAGGAGATCTAATTGATCAGGAGTGGATACATGCAAGACATGATCAGGATTTCTCCCTATTGCTGGGAACCCTAAGTGAAGGAAGTTATACTATCCACTGGAAGTACAAAGATGGTTGTGGTAATCGCGGTGACTGCTATCAGAAGGTAAAAGTCGTTGATAAGAGCGCACCAGCCCTGCTGTGTATTAAGAATGTATCGATTTCGGTTTCGGATGCCTATGGATCTGCCATTTGGGCGGATGATTTTGCGCTAAAGTTTGCTAAGTCGTGCAGTGACGAGGAAATCTCACTGTCCTTTGCCGAAGACGAGATTGTATCGAGCTTGAAGTTCACGTGTGACGATGATCTTGGCATACAGGACTTAATGGTTTATGCCACAGATGCGAATGGAAATACCAGTTCATGCGAGGTAGAGTTGTTCGTGGCTGATAATGCGAACTGTCGCGACGAAATGTTACTTGTGGGGAAGGTATTTGATCGAAACTACGCGCCCTTAGAAGACGTACAGGTTGATGTCATGAAGGGCGAAACGCTGATCTCCAAAGGGATGAGCGACTCGAGGGGTCGATATCAATTACATGACGTACCGAACCTGAAGACTCAAGCTGTCTTGATGCCCTCGAAAGAGGATCATACAACAGATGACTTGGACGTAAATGATCTTCTGCTCCTACTCCGCCACCTTACACGCGTGGAGGCATTCGACGACATTCTGGAGTATGGTGCAGCTGATGTAAACAGTGATGGCAAGCTGGATCTGAATGATTATTGGGAGCTGACGAATGTTGTATTTGGCACAGGAGAGCGAAGTGCGGATTTTAAGCCATGGAAGTTCTTTGATGTAAATCAATACGAAAGCCGAGCAATACGTCGAGCTTCACGCTTAATAGTACCTATACCTGTCTATCATTTTGTTCAGCGCTATGATATCATGGGTATTAAGACTGGAGACTTGGACTTCAGTAGTCTACAGACAAACAAGGCGAAGTGGCGCTCTCCATCCAGTTATTCTGGTTCATTCAAGTTGGCCGAATCTGCCATAGGGAATAGTTACCAGTTTAGCACTGAAGGCTTGTCTGATATACATCACATGACTATCGAGTTCGATGGCATAAGTCGTTCGGATATTTTGAAGGTCAATCTGGATGAGTCGATCAATCATGTCATTAGTGAGTCTGAGAATGGATGTGCGATTTACCTTCTGGCGCCAATGGGGCTGGTCGGAAGTGTGGCAGTGACTCTTAGCGCAGATAGTAAGGCAACATTAAACAATGTTTCAACTGCCCATGAAGTGGATAACGAAGGGGGAATTCCGGCTACTATCCAGTGGATTCAGGGGGCAACATCATTGATTGAGCAGGAAGGAATGGCTGTTTCTCCTAACCCATTCACCGATCAGCTGCAGATATCATTCTATGCACAGTCTACAGAATCTGCAGAGGTATCAGTGATTTCTATGAGTGGCCAGCGTATTATGACACAAGCTGCGAGCATTCATCCTGGTAAAAACATCGTTACCATCGACGCAGGTGATGTCCAATCAGGGGTATACCTGCTTCAGTTAACTTCTCCAACTCTTCGAAAGACAGTAAGAATTAGCAAAGCGAGACCTTAAGCTTTACCTGAAAAAAACACATCCGAAGGGGCTCTTATCACTGTAAGTGCCCCTTTTTTCATTAGGCTAATACGAGTTGACCTGACAATAACACATAGAGAAAAATATCATGTTAGTTCTATCTTTGTCTTAACTCAAGTTGCAGGATCCTGACCACATCCTGTTAGTTGTTAGACCAACCTTACATGCAGGGCAGTTGTATTGCTTCGTACTGGCGTTGCCTATGCGACGTACATGTACTGTTCAGTTCCGCGGTACTGATCGGGCTAATATGCTGTGTCACAACTTCTTCTTACGCCCAGACTACCATATCCGGTACAGTCTATGAAGACTTCGACTATGACGGGATCCGCGATAGCGACGACCCGGGCATTGCCAATATCACACTTACGTTAAGCGATATCAATGGTTCAGTAGAGGTTCGCACTACTGACGGGAATGGAAATTTTTCGTTCACCGGATTGATATCAGGAACAGAATACCAACTCCGCCTCGGCGCTCTTCCAGCAGGTTGGTCCTTGACGAAAAGACTACCCTCAGGTCCCACGGATGTGATGATCATCATTCCTTCTTCGAATGACTTGGAGATCGGGATTACAGATGCCGCTAATCACTGCGAAACGAATCCGATGGTCATCGTTCCTTGCTACGTTGAGGGTGTCCTACCAGGTGCTTTAAGTAATGAGGCCGCTCTTGTTGGGGTGCTGGCAGATGCCGATGGCCATGATTACAATGGAACAGTTCCCAATGCAGATTATGAGGCCAGTGCTCTGAATACCTATGGGGAGGTCGGTACTATATATGGCTTAGCTTATCAAGCGTCATCTCGGACGATATATGGTTCCGCTTTCCATAAGAGATACAGTGATTTTGGTCCAGGAGGCAGTGATGTAATCTATCAGTTCGATGCTCGAGGGCAAGTGATCGGTCAGATCAATTTGGATAACCTATTGGGAATATCGGGCTCAACTGGGGGCGATGTCCATGACTTTACCACAGTCAATGGCGAGGTGTTTGATCTTGGTTCAAATGATGTCAGCTTGGATGCTGTAGGCAAGCGGGCCTGGGGAGACATTGAGATAGCTCGCGGAGACAGCATCCTGTATGCTATGAATCTGTGGGATCGAAAAGTGTACGGTCTTGATGTTACAGCAGGAGTCGCTTCTCAAGCGACAGTTTCTGAGACGTGGACTGTTCCAGATCCAACAGGGGCAGGTGCACACAGACCTTTTGCTTTGGCCTGGCACGATGATCAGTTATGGATTGGTATCGTAAGTCAAGATGACCTTGAAGGGTGGATCTATAGTCTCAATCCTGTGAGTGGTTCATTCACACAGATGTTGACTATAGACTTATCGTATGAACGCCAGGCCTTTTTTGGTCGCATGGATAACCCTAACGCATCAGCTGATTGGAACACCTGGTTATCAAATACAACCACTAACTACATTGCTCCATCCCGAGAAATAGCTTACCCACAAGCGATGATCACAGATATCGACTTCGCTGCTGATGGTGCCATGATTATTGCGTTGAGAGATCGATTTGGTGATCAGGCCGGAGATGACAAACTCTATCGCCCGAGCGATACACAGACGACTTGGGCCATCGCTCAAGGAGATCTACTCAAGGCCTGTTTCATCAACGGATCCTTTGTTTTAGAGACAGGAACTTCAGGTGCATGTCCGACGACAGAAACTGAGGATAATAGCGGAATCGGTGGAGGAGAGTTCTACTACTGGGACATCTATTCACTTGAAAACAACAATTGGGATCCTACATCCCTCACAGGGGCCTTCCACTGGGAGGTTATTCAAGGAGGGCTGCTCCAATTAGATAATCGGGACCATGTGATCGTTACAGCAATGGACCCTTTTGACGATTTTTCTGGGGGGCTTATAAAGATGAACAATAGCACAGGAAGGCGAACAGGGTTAACCAGTGATAACGTTCCCACTGCGAATCTAACCGGTGGGTACACCATTTACGATGGTGGAGACTTTGTAAATGGATTACCTGATGGCTCAGCTTACCTGGGTAAGGCAAATGGGTTAGGAGATGTCGAAGCGGTTTGTGTTCAAGATATCGAAGTCGGTAACCTTATTTGGGCAGACCTTAATAACAATGGACGCCAAGACGTCGGAGAGCCTGGACTTAGTGATGTCCTTGTCGAATTATACCAGGGGGGAACGTTAATCGGAACCACCCAGACTACAGACGGTTATTATTACTTCGGGGGCCCCGATAGTAGTAATCTGATGGGGGTAAAGTTGGAAGAGTTTACATCTTATGAAATCAGAGTATCCATAAGTGATGCCCAGGCGAATGATGGGTCTGTTTCAGGCTTAACCAATCTGACGACTCA
Source organism: Bacteroidota bacterium (assembly GCA_038523965.1). Lineage (GTDB taxonomy): Bacteria > Bacteroidota > Bacteroidia > Chitinophagales > Saprospiraceae > JAJRXG01. The sequence goes on along the minus strand of JBCBIX010000013.1, from coordinate 25,929 downwards.
GGACGACTCTGCCGACGACGTCGATAGTGATGCCTATGAGCAAAATGGTTCTTACATCGTTTCGTTTACCACGGATGGGTTTGGCCAAAATGATTATTCATTTGACATGGGTCTCGGAACTTGCCAAAACGTTTCGACTACAATCACGCAGACATATTGCAGCAGTGACAACTTTTCGATCCAAGCGGGAGCTACCATTTTTGATGAGATGAATCCCTTCGGACAGGTCATTTTGATGACCTCCGATGGATGCGACAGTACGGTCAATGTCGACCTTAGTTTTCTCCCTTCAGCATCAAGCACCTATACCTACATGGGACTCTCTGGGGATGGTTTCCAAGTCATAGTTAATGGAACTACATACGATGAATCAACTCCGACAGGTGTAGAGAACTTGTTTAACCAGTCAGGTTGTGATAGCACAGTAACGATTACGCTCACTTTTGAGAATGTACCGGGGGGAGGAACTGATTGCACCACTGAGTATGATGAATCCTTTGAGTCTGGATACAATGGCTGGGGGGATGGAGGGAGTGACTGTACTCGAATTAATGATCCTTCAGTAGCAAATACCGGTAATTTTAGCGTGCGACTAAGGGACAATTCTTCGACATCTACTCTTACCTCGCCACAAGTGGATGCGGATATGGCTGACAGTCTTCGAATCAGCTTCCACTATCACCCATTTTCTTTTGAGAATGGTGAAGATTTCTGGTTGCAGATCAGTACTGATAATGGGAATAGTTATACGACTGTAAGGACATGGTTGGTTGGTCAGGATTTTACCAATGGAGTTGCAGATGATGAGGTAGTCAATGTGCCTGGGCCGTTTACATCTCAGACACGTGTTCGGTTCAGATGCGATGCATCGGGTAATGGTGACTTTGTTTACATCGATGATATCAGTATCGAGACGTGTATTGTGGAAGAGGTGATATGCCCATCCATTGAACTCTCGGATACCTTGCTTTGTGCAGGATCTCAGCATCCCTTGTCGGCTGTCGTATCGCCGGTGTCACCATCACTTAGCTACACGTGGAGCATTCTTAATAGCTCTACAAGCACTGGAGGCCAATTAGTCAATTCCTTATCCGCCACACCTACTCTTGATTTGAACAATGCCACATTAGGCCTTATAAATGTTCAGGTAACTGTCTCAGATGGAAGCTCATGTATGTTGAGTGATAGCATGGCTATTGTAGTAGGCGCAGCACCGGCATGTGACTTCTTGGGAGGCCTCGTTGATACGATTTGTAATGGAGATAGTAGAACCATTGGTGTATCTACGCGCTACAGAGTATCTCCAGAGACTGGTTTTGTCCCTCCCGCGCCTGGAGGGGTTGGAGTTACTCAGGATCACACCATATTTGACATACAGGATCCAGAAGGGACGATGTTGGTAATTACCTTGCCTACTTGGGATGATCATTTTGACGAGGTACTGTTGAATGGTCGTCGCATACTACCTGAGGTGTTTGAGACAGCATCGTACGACCCTGTCGGGATGGATTGCGTTACTCCATGGATTCCCAATCAAAACGGCCTACCAAGATCAGTTGTCACTATCCAGAGCGATGAAGTAAGGTACTACAGCACCCGAACTACGACCAGTACCCAATTAATAGAAGTATTTCCAACGGCATGGGTAACTACGCCTCAGCCTTTTATTGAAGGGGATAATGTGCTACAGTTTGGCATTCAGAATACGAATGGCCCTGTCGGCGGAAGCTGGTCTATCGAGGCGATATCCAATGTCGGATATAGCTATCTATGGAGCACAGGCGACACAACAGCTAATCTCTCCATCGCACCAACCGCATCGACCACATATCAAGTTACGGTAACCACACCAAGCGGCTGTGAGTCCACATGTACCAAGGAGATCTTTGTCGCACCTGTTCATGATACTACGATTATGGTGAGCTCATGCAGCGAAAGTGGTTACTCTATCATGGTAAACCAGGTCTTGTACAACGAGCAGAATCCTCAGGGCCAGGAGATAATGATGAATCAATATGGATGCGATAGCCTCATATCTATTGATTTACAGTTTGCGCCTTTTTCCAGTGATACGATAACCTATAGTGGATGTTCAGATGATGGGTTTACAACCACAGTCAATGGGACTTTGTATGATGTTAACAATCCTTCAGGTGTTGAGATGATGACTACTACGTCGGGATGTGACAGCATCATTACGGTGATGTTGCAATTCGAGCCTCAAGCAGAAGTAGATGCAGGTATGCCTTCTGAGCCATTATGTTCGAATAGTGCTGTAGACTTAGCACAGTTAGGGGCGTCGATTACTGGTGGTACAAATCAAGGAACATGGACAAGCACTGAGGGAGGACAATTCCTCGGAGGAAGTCGGTTTGGATCTGCTACCGGATATCAACCATCAGAGAATGAGATCAGCAATGGAGTTATCATCCTCACGCTCACTTCAGACGATCCCCCTGGTCTATGCGAACCAGAGGCTGATGCAGTTATGATCTTGATCAATGACTTGAGATGTAGTAGGTTTCCATGGGCAGGAAACTAACAAGTTATTGCCCGACCGAAGCAGTCTGAATATCTAACAGCTCTTCCGCAAGATCAGCGGAGTTTATCCCCAGAACGCTTTTGTTATCTCCGTTTTTGATCTCTGCATAGTAGTTAATCTCGCCAGCATTCTTTTCAATGCTGAGCAAGCCAAAATTGATGTCTGCTACGGGTGCTCCGTATCGCTTTGTATTCTTCTCCTCGGTAAATGACTCGTAGTAGTGTGTAAGGCCACTTGATGTAATCTCCAAGATGGGAAGCCCAGACTGTGGGAGCGCTACCATGGACATCTCTCCGATATGTCGGTCACCGGAGATGAAGATTGGTGTATTGACATCTAACTGATCGATGATGTTGAGCAGTCGCTCCCTTTCGGGCTTGAAATTCCCCCACTTTTCATACTTATGATCCGTCGGAAGAACCTGGATGCCACTGGCTATGATGTGAACGTCGGCCTCATTCTGCGAGAGGTGCCCGATAAGCCATTGCCATTGTCGTTGGCCTAAGATGGTAGAGTTTGACTGATGTGGTTCTTCTCTAAAGTACCGTGCATCCAGCAGAAGCACTTTTACGGTTAGGTCACCATATGTATAAAGGTGAGATTGGTAGGCACCGTCACGTCCCCATGCCGGATTATCCTTAGAGACATTCAAAAATCGGAACAGCTCTAACTTGCTTGAATCCTTCTTTGGATATTCTGTTCCTCCATTATTCACGCCATAATCATGGTCGTCCCAAATACCAATCACGTCTCGCGTACTGGAAAATGAGGCATAGTCAGCATTAGCGCTTTGGAGGTCGTAGTCTGACCTCAGTTTAGCCATGTCCTCAGTATCACCGTACACAATGTCGCCTAACCAGATCCATAGGTCTGGCTTGTTCTTTGTGATCTTATTCCAGACAGTTTGCTCTTCATCCGGTCGATTACAAGATCCAAATGCGATTGTGATCTCGCTTTTATTTGCCTGCTTTGCTTGGCCAGTTGAAGTCTGTGAAGACGAGCAACTTGAGAGAACCAACGCAATAACAAAAGGGACGATGATGTGGAGTCTCAGCATGAAGAAGTCATTTAGTGTTCTACGATTAAGACAGAGGAGTGTACGTTCTTTCGTATTCGAAAAGTATAAGCACCACTATTAGCCCAGCATTAACTTTTTCCAAGTAGGCGTTTCACCTGATCAACAACGTTATCGGGTGTGTAGCCAAATTTTTGGTCGAGTACCGTGTATGGTGCACTATATCCGAAGTGTGTCATGCCAAATACCTTTCCTTTCGATCCAACCGCTCCTTCAAGAGTTACTGGCAACCCAGCTGTTAGTCCAAATGCCGTAGTTCCTTCCTTCAGGACAGAAGATTGATACTCTTCACTCATCGACCTAAATATGCCTTCTGATGGGATGGAGACCAAGCGCGACTTTATCCCTTGCTCTTCTAATACATCCACCGCTGCTGCCAGTGTAGCGACTTCAGAACCGTTGGCGATGAGTGTTATATCTGCATTCTCCTGGTCCATGACGACATAGGCGCCTTTTGAAGCGGACATCGCTGCTGTTCGTCTATTATCCTCGTGGTAAGCATCAAGATCTTGGATATTTTGTCTGGACAAGATCACACCAGACGGACGATCATTTGTCTCCAGCATGATCTTCCAGGCTGCTACCGTCTCTGCACTATCAGCTGGACGAAGTGCTACAAAAGATGGTTTTCCAGAGTGATTATGCAGTTTTTCTAATAGACGAAGTTGTGCCTCCTGCTCGATAGGTTGATGGGTTGGTCCATCCTCTCCTACACGAAATGCGTCATGTGTCCATACGAAGCGTACAGGACACTCCATTAATGCAGCCACTCTTAAAACGGGCTTCATATAATCTGAAAAGGCAAAGAAAGTCGCACAAACAGGTATCACCCCACCATGCAAAGCCATCCCTGTTGCTAATCCGGCCATGGTCAGCTCGGACACTCCGGCTTGCAAGAAGGAGCCCGAAAAGTTGCCAGCAGAAAACGCCGTGGTTTTCTTGAGAAATCCATCCGTCTTATCGCTGTTTGATAGGTCGGCGGACGCCACTACCATATTCTCAATGTGGTCCGCGAAGTGACTCAATACCTTAGAACTGGCATTTCGAGTGGCTTCATTTTCACCAAGACTGATACTATGCCAATCAATTTCTGGGTGATCATCATTTAGGAATCGATCGAGCTTTGTGCTAAGCTCTGGATGTTGGCTTCTCCAGGCGTCTTCAGTCGCCTTGTGGGCAATAACATGTTTTCGTTTCTGATCAAGAACATCAGAATAATGGTTCTTGACGTCTTCGAATATTACAAACGGATCTTCAGGATTCCCTCCCAGATGCTTTATCGTTTCTTCAAAAGAGGCCTTGGACTTACCCAAAGGCTTGCCGTGAGTTTCGACTTCACCTTCATGCGAGGAACCGTCCTCTTTCACTGCTCCTTTACCCATAACCGTCTGTCCGATGATCAGCGTAGGCCGGTCCGTGACCTTGTGAGCTTCATCCAATGCTCGCCTAATAGCATCATGATCGTTCCCATCTATCGTAATGACATGCCAATGCCATGCCTCGTACTTCTTGGCGGTATTCTCATTCGTCACTGCTCCAACACGGGTCGATAGCTGTACATCATTGGCATCATAAAACATAGTGACTTGGCCCAAGCCTAAGAAACCAGCGATTCTCCCGACACCTTGAGAGATCTCTTCTTGGATACCACCGTCGGAGATATATATGTAAGTGCGGTGTGCCATCCAGTCACCGAAACGCTCTACCAAAAACCGTTCAGCGATGGCGGCTCCTGCTCCAAACGCATGTCCCAACCCAAGTGGCCCTGAAGTATTCTCGATGCCCCGCTTGACATCTATTTCAGGATGACCTGGAGTTGGACTCTTCCACTGTCTGAAGTTCATGATGTCTTCTGTAGACAATACACCCAAGAGGGTAAGCTGACTGTAAAGCATCGCAGACATATGGCCTGGGTCCAAGAAAAATCGATCTCTAAACGGCCATGTATGATCATCAGGATCAAACTTCAAATATTCTGAGTAGAGGATGTGAATGAAGTCTGCTCCGCCCATGGCACCTCCTGGGTGACCTGAGGATGCCTTTTCTACCATTGCGGCTGATAGGATGCGAATATTATCGGCAGATCGTAACGTTGGATTCTTACTCACTTGGTTAGGTTATGACGATGGATAAGTCTTATCTAAGAAATCAAAGGTAAACACTCGTCTGAGAGGCGAATCAATATTCTGGCTCAGAAGTTTTAGTTGTTTTATTCTAATGGTTTTCCATGAAAATCAGCAGAATACGTATGTGGATCAAGAGTAATATTTACATTCTTAGATCATGTCTTCGGGGTGAACCGCTTATTTTCGCGACGCGAATAGTGTGGAAGATGAAGAACAAGCTCTGAATGCGACAAACAATCTACTTTTTACTCCTAATATTCCTTAGTGATCCAAGCACGACCCTCTTATCACAAGGGGTCATTGATCTGAGCGATCAAGTCCAGGACCTACAACAGAAAAGTGCAAGCGTTTCGCCAAACATCATCGCTCTTCCGATACTGGATAAGAAGCAACAGCGAAAGGAGTTGAGTTCGATACCATGGCTGAAAGACAATGGAGTTCAGCATATCACCTTGGCCTTGGGTACAAGCACCTACAGTCATATCTGGTTAGATGATATTCATCTCAGTGATGGGGAATGGATAGAATTAGTTGATGCAACTGGACAGATCGAAGTGATCCGCCCGGACATGGTCACTGAATTGGGCAGATTTCTTACAGGACCTCAAGAGGGCGATGTCGAGATTAGACATATTGGATCATCTAAACCAAATTTTACTATTCACCAGGTTTATGCGGCACCTAATGTCGAGGCAATGGACCTTGGTTTCGGTGCAGCTTTTGATTGCCAGATCAATATCAATTGTGAGCAGGGGGAGGACTTTTCACTTCAGAAAAGTGGTGTTATGCGCATCCAGATGGTGGCAGAAGAAGGCATTGCCTTATGCACAGGGACCTTGATGAACAATACCAGATTTGACAATGACCCCTTGGTTTTGACTGCTTATCACTGTCTGTATCCAGGTAGTGGTCCGTTGACACCCATGTATGACATGTGGTCGTTTGATTTTAACTATGAGAGTTTCAGCTGCGCAGATCCCGAGTCAGAGCCGATACCATTATCCATTCGTGGGGCCGAGGTGCTCGCGGAATGGCAGGAGACAGATATGATGATGTTACGCATCCAAGGTGAGATTCCTTCTGATGCCAACGTCTATTACAACGGATGGGATCGTCGACAGGATCACCGTCCAGATCGTTCTGTTCTTATCCATCATCCAGCCGGAGATATAAAGAAGATTACGATTGATAATGATGCTCTAACTCCTTTTGTCAGTACCATCACTTGGAATAACAATACTCAAACACCCGCCTTCAGTCACTTTGTCAATGATTTTGATGAGGCTGTATACCAACCAGGTTCCTCGGGTGCGGGACTATTCGATGATGCTGGTCAAGTGATTGGCCAATTACATGGTGGACCACTAAGTGATGAACTCTGTGGTATCGGTATCGGGTATAGTGGAAGACTTAGTGAGAGTTGGGATGGAGGTGGCACTCCTGAGACAGGAGTCAGGAATTGGTTAGATCCGATTGGCTCCGGAGTTGAGGTTTTAGAAGGTATCGTCCCGAATCTGCAAGAACAGACAGTCCAGTTCCAGGGTAGGGTGGTTACACCTCTCGGAATTGCGATCCCCGATGTTCGCATTTCACTTTCTGGAGATAAGGAGGCCTCTTTTTTGACAGGAGCGGACGGTCGTTTTGTCTTTGATAACCTGACGACTAAGAACAGTTACACCATCACACTTAGCAAGGATACTAATCCGTCTAACGGACTCTCTGCGGTTGATATCATAAGTATTCAGAACCACATCCTTGATCGTCGTCGTATCGAAAGTGAGTTTGGACTTTTAGCCGCAGATGTGAACAATGATGGACGCATTACCAGTATCGACCTCGTTCAGATTCGCAATGTGATTATTGGTCGAGCTATTGGGTTCACGGGAAGTGATTCATGGAGATTTTCACCGGATACCCTTACCATGTCGGGTGAAAATATCGGCAGCAGCTCGGTGAATGTATCCGTGATCGGCTACAAAGTTGGCGATGCCAATGGCAATGCAAATCCTCGCAATTAAGCTAAACCAAATCTGGATCCTCTTCATCTAAGCCTGCATCCAACTCAAGGGCTTTAACGGGTGCGATCGCTCCTCCTGCGATTCCTTTGATTGAGCCATACATGCCGATTGTATTGTCGATGATCAATTCGATTTGTTTTTCTCTTTGTTTCCAGTGCTTCTTCATGGATCGCTGTTCGCGTAGGAGGTCCTCCTGCATCGTCTGAAATGCCCCGACTATTCCTTCGATATGATTCTTGAATGAAGGTGATGTCAGATAATCATAAAGGATGGACATCTTATCTCCTTTGTTTTCTTGTGTCTGTATCGCTTGATGCAGATTGACAATCTGTTGTCGAAGTACGGCACAGAGCCCTTTGAATTCGGAGTAAGTACATACCCACACTCCATCGATGAGACCCATGCGATCCAATTCCTTGGGCATTGCTGAGGTCACCAGTACCCCGATATCAGCTTTACGATTTTGTATATCCTTTTTGAATTTATCGATCCAGTCTTTGGACCAGTTTTGAGTGCGTTTGCTCTCGTAATAGATCAAACCACAATTGGCATGTGTACGTGTGTTGACTACTTGAACGCAGTCCGCGCCATGGACACCTTTTTTGATCTCTTCGATAGTATCCATCGGAAACTTTGACCGAAGCCATTCCTCGATCGCCAATTCTTGTGCTTCACCTTGTAATTGCATCGACCCCTGCTCCGCTTTACGATTTGCCTCTTGTAATTGTTCCTTGAGTTGGTCGATGATCTTCTTGGACTCAATGAGCTTAAACTCGTTTTTCTCAGATTCAAGTGCGGCGATTTTTTTTCGCTCTTGTTCCAGTAGAGTATTGAGTTTGCGCTCACTTTCGAGCTCTATCTGGGTTCGGATCTCCAGTTTTTCGCGTTTAAGCTTCTCTACTTCTGCCTTTGTTTGGTTAAGCTCCCTTAGCTGCTCTGACTTTTGGTTTAACTCTTCTTGCAGGGTGTGGATTTGCTCTGCCTTCTCCTCAGTCAGCTGTTTTTTTAGCTTTTCAGTCAGCTGTTTTCGTGCTTGTCCGAGGTGTTGTTCTAACTCTTCTTTGAGTCGGCGTTCGTATTGCTCCTTTTCTTTGGAGAACTGATCGCGTTCTGCGACCATCTTATCTTGAAAGCTGCGGAGTTTTTCTTCCTTAACTCGGTAGTCTGATTCATACTTGGCACGTAGTTCCTTGTCCACCTTGGCCCGAAGAACATCATCTACATCTATCGCCGCGCCGCAACTCGGACACTCTACACTTGCCTGATTTACCATAGTCATAGCCTTACCTTCTGCGAAGATATACCATGACCATAGTCTGGTTGTTTATCTGATCTGGACTACGAAGAGAATGCCGTTTTCGATCTGCTTGGTAAACTAAGATTGCTGAAACACAACTTGCTGTGGGACTCGTACTTCTTGTGGCTCTAACCAATGTGAGCAATTCCATCCCAAGAGTTCCTCCATGCGGTAGACATCTCGTCGATAGATCTCGATCAATTCATTGTAGACTTCTGGGGGCATGGATTGGGCATAATCACCTACTTCCCTGGCGACTTCATCAATTTCGATATAGGGCAGATCCAAAAACTCACAGATCTGGTACATGACTACTGCGAAGTTATCTGCGAAGTCCTCAGAGCGGATGAATAGAACTTGATGTGGGTCAAAGTACTGGTAGATGTGTTCGATCTGTCGGGAGTAGAACCCTTGATCCAAATATGAGAAGTACTTGTGTTGACCATGCCAACCCTGATTACGAAGACGGTATGGCTCCAAATTAACGGCGCTTACGAAGTCCTTGTCTTCGAGTTGGTGAGATACATTTCGTTGCCAATGTGAATAAGCGCGATCGATCGGATTTCGTAGGAGCATGATGAGCTTCTGTTGCGAATCATACCTGAACAGACGAGGTATCGATTGACTCCAGTACGCGTAAAGGATCCCTACATCTCCTATGAGAGAATCGTCTTCCATCCTTGTAGGTCGCACTTCATATTCACGGAGATCAGGCGTTCCTTTAGCGAATCGATCATCGTCTTCAAACACAGACGACTGATGGTCTCGAAAGACCACTTTAGGATGGCTTGCCAAGGCATATCGTAAAGATGCGACACCGGCGCGATGAGCACCGATGAGGGTAAAACTTGTTTTCACTTTCGTTTCAATTAGATCCACGGTGAATCTACATATTATATTTATTTTATATGTGTATATACACAGAAAATGTGTCTTTTATAGATATGAATAAATGTCATACGAGTTATCAGGGTTGTGGATGGACTGTCCTGCAGTTCCTCATTTGTCGCATAACCGATGTAGTTTGGCGCGTATGGGTGAATGTCAAACCAGATCGTGTGGCGAACAGGAGTAACGGTAAGGTGGATAAATCAAGTAGTGATGACCCGTTGCACCACGGTCATCACCATCCAGCACGTTCCACTACCAGTGCATACATCTCGTTGCTAATCCAAGTGTTCTTAGTGATCATTGGTATTGGACTGGCAGTCTATCACCTTTTGTTATCGTAGACGCACCTGAATCCCAGGTGATTTAGTCCAGAGTCATCTGGAGTGGTTTGATACCTTGACGGGATGTATCCTTGACACACCTTGTAATCGCACAAGAAGCTTCCCCCTTTGATGATTCGTTGGTTTTTTGTTTCGTCGATAGATGAGGTCCACTCCCACACATTTCCAAATAGATCATAAAGCCCTCCGGCGTTGGCCGTAAACTGACCGACAGGAGCGGTACGCATGGTATATCCGTCCACCCCTTGATCAATGTGCGGAAATAGGCCTTGCCAAACATTGCCGACTAACACCGTATCACCTGCTATTCGATCCCATTCTTCTGCTGTTGGCAAGCGCCCTTTTTTCCAATGGCAATAAGCACATGCATCATAATAGCTCATGTGTACAGCTGGATACGAGTCTTCTTGTATACTATGACCGTCTTGAAGACTCCAGTTCGCTCCTTCAAGGACTGTCCATTGCCTCTGAGTCGGATCCCAGAACCCGGACCAACCCAAAGAGTCGGCGGTAGTTTGATACCCAGTTTCGTCTGTGAATTTTTTAAAGTCGCCTACCGTTACTTCGTACGTATCCACCCGCAACTCATTGGTAGCCGTTCCCTTTGGGTGCTCCGACTTTGAGGAACAACTATACCATAATAGCAGTACCCATAACAATGAGCCACTTCTCATGAGGTCTTCCGAGAGAATAAAAACCCAAATGCCACTGCGGCGCCAATGGCCATGAGAGCCGGAACGTACCAGATGGCTTCCCAATCTTTCACTCCATCTGCAGTGTTGGCATCAACGATCCATCCAGACGCCCTGGATCCGATTAACATCCCAACTCCATAGGTCAGAAGAGTGATAAAGCCTTGTGCGCTCGCCTGTATTTCCTTTGGAGCAGCATCGTCTACATAGATCTGGCCTGTGACGAAAAAAAAGTCATAGCATATCCCGTGGAGAATTACTCCGACATATAGCATCCATATCATTTCTTGATCGACTCCTATCGAAAACAATACATATCTAACTGCCCAACTCAGCATTCCGGTGAGCAGCATCCACTTTACACCCATTCGTCTAAAAAAGAATGGGATCAGCAATAGAAACACCATCTCCGAGACCTGACCAAGCGTCATTTTGGCCCCTACATTATCGATTCCAGCGTCGCTCAGAAACGGAGCAGTGAATGCAAAATAGAATGACAACGGAATGGAGATCAGCACAGAGCATAGCGAAAAGACGGCAAAGTTGCGATCTCTTAATAAGGACACGGCTTCCAATCCGAGGAGAGAAGAGATGCTTGCACGGCGTCCTTTAGACTTGGGAGGTGTGTCAGGCAGGGAAAAGGAGTAAATACCAATGATGATGGATACGATAGATCCGAGCTGAAATATCATGGCTGTATCCTCAATGTTAGCGATCGAAATAACCCATCCAGCGGCGATCCATCCGATCGTTCCGAGTACCCGAATGACGGGAAACTCACGGCTTGGATCATCCATCTGATGAAAACAGATTGCGTTGGCCAGGGCTAAGGTTGGCATGAATAGGAGGGAATAGATCAGCAAGACCCAAAAAAAAGGACCTGGCTCAGTGATCGTAGAGAGGTACCATAGAACAATAGCCCCTGTGAGATGCATGATACCCATCACACGCTGGGCTGAAAAGAATCGATCCGCAATCATACCAACAAGAAGGGGCGATACAATAGCTCCTATGTTGATCGTACTATATGCAGCACCATTCGAGCTACCAGAGAACCCGATCTTAGCGAGATAGACACCCATGGTAGCGTACCAAGTTCCCCAGACAAAAAACTGTAAAAACATCATCGCCGAGAGACGGATTCGAGTCGCGGATGTGAGCATAGTGTGTTTGAGTTAGTGAGTCTGAAATCTAACGCGGCGTTAACTCATGGAGAAAGCCTACCTTTGCGCGCGCTAAGAAAGATTTTCGTAATCCTATTTGGTAAATGTAACACACAATGGCAACGTACTTAACGAAAGAAAAAAGAGAAGAAATTTTCGCCGAACATGGAGGAACAGCGAGCAATACTGGCTCGATCGAAGGCCAAATCGCCCTGTTTACCTTCCGTATTAATTCATTGTCTCAGCATCTTCGAGAGAACAAGAAAGATCACTCTTGTCGCAGATCATTGCTTAGTTTAGTGGGGAAAAGAAAGCGCCTGCTCAACTACTTGGCCAGCAAGGATATCCAGAGATACCGTGCAATCATCGAGAAGTTGGGTATTCGGAAGTAGATGTACATCCGCTTCGAGGTACTACACACGACTATTCTCTCAGATACTGTTGTTCATCAATGCATTGGTGCAAAGGCACTACGTGGTATACTATTGGCCCCACATTCCATGCCAGCTTGAACCAGAAACTACAGTTTTAGTAGGTCTACTAACATTCAAACACATGTCCTGAGGACTCAAAGCGGAAATCCCAGGATAATTACTCACCATAGCTATTAACACTAAGTAAATGGGTTCAATTACACCTACCTCAGTATCGTTCCAACTGCCCGACGGCAAAAATGTGACGATCGAAACTGGCAAGCTCGCCACACAAGCTCACGGCTCTGTTGTCATCAAAGTCGATAAGATGATGATGTTCGCATCTGTTGTCTCTGCACATGAGCCGCGGGAGGGCCAGTCGTTCTTTCCACTATCGGTGGACTACCAAGAAAAGTTTGCTGCTGCCGGTCGCATACCAGGTAACTTCTTCAAGCGAGAAGCAAGACTGTCAGATTATGAAATCTTGATCAGTCGTCTGGTGGATAGAGCTATTCGTCCTCTCTTTCCAGACGGATATATGAATGACACGCAGGTGATCATCAATTTGATCTCCGCAGATGATAAGATTACTCCAGATGCGTATGCAGCGCTTGCCGTAAGCTCAGCACTCGCTGTTTCTGATATTCCATTTGCAGGCCCAATATCTGAAGTACGGGTCGCCAAGATTAATGGAGAATACATCGTAAACCCACTTCGGAACGAAATGGAAGGGGCGACTCTGGACATTATCGTCGCAGCCACTCTGGATAATGTGATGATGGTGGAAGGAGAGGGCAAAGAATGCCAAGAGGCGGAAATCATTGAGGCCATCAAAATCGGCCATGAAGCCATCAAGGTTCAATGCAAGGCACAGCAAGAGTTAGCTGCCCTCCTTGGCGAAAAGGCCACCGTTAAGCGAGACATAGAGACCGTTGAAGAAAATGAAGAGGTCAAACAATTAGTCTACGAATTCGCAGCAGACCGAATCCTGGAAGTAGCTAATGGTGCACTTGATAAAAAAGCTCGCAAGGAAGGATTCAAGGCAATCAAGGAAGATCTGGTAGAACATCTCCAAGAATCCAAAGATGAAGAGTGGCATGCCGAAAACATGGATGCTGTAGGAACCTACTTCGACAAGGCCAAGAAGGAGCTGATTCGTGAGATGGTGATGTCTTCTGAGAGAAGGTTGGATGGTCGGAATCCTACCGATGTCCGGGCGATCTGGACCGAAGTGGACTACCTGCCATCTGCGCACGGATCCGCGATCTTCACAAGAGGAGAGACCCAGTCTCTGACCTCAGTGACTCTCGGGACTAAGTTGGATAAGATCATGTCTGATACAGCCATGGAGACCTCCTATAAGAAGTTCTTTCTTCACTACAACTTCCCGGCATTGTCAGTAGGTGAGATCAAGCCAATGAGAGGACCGGGACGCCGAGAAGTAGGACATGCGAACCTCGCAGGTCGGTCTATCGAGCAGGTTCTCCCTGACGAGATGCCATACACAGTACGTGTAGTATCAGATATTCTTGAGTCGAATGGTTCTTCGTCGATGGCGACTGTCTGTGCAGGATCCTTGGCATTGATGGATGCAGGTATCAAGCTAAAGAAGCCGATCTCAGGAATTGCCATGGGAATGATCAGTGACGGTAGTCGAAATGTGATCCTGTCTGATATCCTCGGAGATGAGGATGCGTTGGGTGATATGGACTTCAAGGTGACAGGTACTCGAGATGGTATCTGCGGATGCCAGATGGATATTAAGATTGATGGTCTGCCATATGAACTCCTTGAGAAAGCTCTCCTACAAGCGCGATCTGGCCGAATTCACATCTTAGATGAGATGGCGAAGAGTATCGATGAACCGAGAGAACAAGTGAAGGATCACGCTCCACGCATGATCGAGTTCAGTATCGATAAAGAGTACATCGGTGCCGTGATCGGACCTGGTGGAAAGGTCATTCAGGAATTGCAAGAGCGCACAGGCACGACCATCACGATCGAAGAAGTAGACGGTCAAGGTATCGTCAATATCTCTTCACCAAGTTCAGCTGGCGTTGATGAGGCAAAAGCCGTGATTGATGATATTGCCTTCAAGCCATCTGTCGGAGATGAGTATGATGCGAAAGTAGCCAGTGTCATGCCCTATGGAGTATTCGTCGATTTTAAAGGAAAGAGTGGTCTGTTACACGTATCAGAGATCTCTTGGAGTCGTATCGAAAAGGTCGAAGATGTTTATCAAGTTGGCGATGATGTTAAAGTGAAACTCATCGGTATAGATCCTAAGTCTGGTAAGTTTAGGCTATCCAGAAAGGTGCTACTCCCTAAGCCAGAGCGCAAACCTCGAACCCAGGAGTAAGAGTAGAATCTCTGACGATAACAAAATTTTAAAATCCCTGTGTAGTGACACTGCACAGGGATTTCTGTCTACATAACCGCGCCATTCAGCAGTATCAGATACGGAGGGCGAAACAGACCTCGCATCGTGAGAACAAATAAAATCTCGACAAAGAAACTTTCTGGATACTGCGAGCGTATTATAGTGAGTCGCTTACACATTATTTATCAGTAAGTCAAGACCCACCCTTTTTTGATCATAGAACAGTAGAGCATTAGCTAAATGAGGCAATTAAAAATTACAAACAAGATCACGAATCGAGAAAGTTTAGCTCTCGATAAGTATCTGAATGATATTAGTAAGATTGATCTGCTCACGGCAGACGAAGAGGCAGAGTTGGCTCGACGCATCCGCGCTGGCGATGAGGAGGCCCTCGAGCGCATGACAAAGTCGAATCTTAGGTTCGTTGTGTCCGTTTCTAAGCAGTACCAGAATCAAGGTTTATCGCTCAGTGACCTGATCAATGAAGGTAATGTCGGCCTGATGAAGGCAGCTAAGAGATTTGATGAAACCAAGGGATTCAAGTTTATCTCGTACGCAGTGTGGTGGATTCGCCAGTCGATTCTGCAGGCGATAGTCGAGCATGCACGTATTGTGCGACTACCATTGAATAAGGTCGGTTCTTACAATAAAGTAAATGAGGCTGTTGTCTCCTTCGTGCAGGAATTCGAACGCGAACCATCTGATGATGAACTTGGCGAAATCTTAGATATGGCTCCAAAGGATGTCACTAAGATGAAGCAGAGTGGAAGTCGACATCTGTCTTTTGACGCGCCTATTGGTGGTGAGGATGGGGACGCTACCATGCTTGACCTGATGACATTTGACGATGTCGAAAGCCCAGACTCAGAACTTATGGAGGGCTCTTTAAAAGAAGAGGTCAAATACGGCCTGTCCCTTCTTTCTTCTCGAGAGGTTGATGTGCTAACGGCTTATTATGGCCTAAATGGGCGCAAATCCATGACCTTGGAAGAGATCGGCGAGCTTTATGGGTTGACCAGAGAACGTGTTCGTCAGATCAAAGAGCGAGCCATCCGCCGTCTACGCAAATCTGTGAACAAAGAGAACCTTCAGTCATACCTCGGATAAGGTGTACCCCAAGAAGGTAAGGTAATATGACACGTGTAGTCCTAATGCTCCTCATTCTCGGAGGGGCATTTTTGTTTATTGCAAAGACGCTTTTCGACTTTTTTGGTGGGATCTCTGGTACGGCTTCTGTGTTGGAAAGGGATCTCAGATCTCTTCAGGATCGATTGCGAGAGTATTTACTTACTCCATGGGAACATGACGAGATGGATTTGTTGTCGCGACAAGTTGAGCTTTCATCAAAAATGGGAGCTACGAGCTATGAGCAATTAGGGACATATCAATCCATCTATCAAGAACCCATTCTGGCGTTTGGCTCCAAGGAGTACAAGAATAGAAATCGGCGCATTGCTGCTGTCAGATACAATGACCGGGAGTACGGATTTATCATTCGTGGATCCAAGGCCACCATCTATTCGAATGGTAAGGCCAAAGGAGACATCCTGCTAAAGGATGGACTAAAAATCATCCGTGGGACTCGCACTCTGACGATCGATCTTCAATCCAGTAGCGATCTTAAACCGGTCATTTTAAACGGTAAGCCGATGCTATTTATCGATGCTGATGAGAATCCACAAACGGATCAGACAAGACTGATACAGAAGTTAGCATCCCATGATGATGCCGAAGGGGACCTCTTACAACTTGCTGTGGCGTTTGCGGTCGCTGATCGATTAATCTGACGTGCTGGTCCACCAGTCTATGCTCGCTCAGTCTCCGAAACCAAAAATTATACTTTCACCATCCGAAGTAAGTCTATGAGCATCTGGAAGATTGTTGAAAATGTGGTGCGATCGATAGCTGGAGGTAGGTCGAAGTATTCCAAGGATGTAGAGCAGCTCACTGAATTTATCAAGGATCGTAAGCTCTCCCCTTGGACAGATGCGGAGATAGACCTCATAGCCAGACGTACCGATAAGAAGAAGGGAAGAGGAAGAAATAGGGGAGTCCACCATGGAGTATACTATTCCATCTATCATGAGGCAATGCTCTCATATGCTGTGAAGCAGTATGCGCGCAAAGAGAATCGGCTCATCGTTGCGCGTATGAATGGACATAATTACGCCTATGTTATAGATGGTCACAGCGTCAACTTTGACTCTGATCATGTCATCAAAGGAATAATGGACCTGTCACATGGTGTTCGTGGTCGTACGGCTCGCAGGCAGTTTTCGGTGGAATCCAAGGGTAAAGATGATATGCAGTCCATTCGGATAGACGGACAGACAGTGTTGTTCTTAGCAGGTGATCAGGGGTTAGATGATGGTCAGACCAGGGTCGTAAGGCGTTTTCGTGAGTTTGGGGCTGAAGAAGGGGAGCTCTTGAGATCGGTCATCGCTTTTGCACTTATCGAAGGTCACATTTGATGATCGTTCTACAATTCGGTCTCGAACAACAAAGATCAGGCTACGACCATTACATTAGCAGACGAAGTAAGTATTGTGTATGGGCATATTAGATGCAGCGAGGTTGGTGATTTACAGGTTTCACCAAAAAGGTTTGGAGATTTTTCTGGTCAATAGCGATCTGGAAAACGATCCAGATGTGTGGCGGCTCCCCCAGTTAGATGGCTCCGATACTAATCAATTGGAGACGATAGAGGTTGACTTCGAAAATGGTACGCCTGGAGAGAAATTGGTTGCTGTGGAGGGAGACTGGCATACTATACCATCTATACGCGGACTCGTCAAGCACGACATCAGAGTGGCGAAGTCTATTGCTAAAGAAGTGGTCCCCGGCATCGAGAAGGGAGCCTTCTTTGCCTTCAAGGAAGGGGTCAAAAAGACAATGCCTAAAGAATACAAGGCGCTCAAAGAGTTGAAGGACATACTTGTTGATCGTAACACGGTTCAGAATATGTAGCTTTCTGGTCCAGCACTTTACATCATCTCTGTGGCCTTATCCGAAACTAACTTTTCTTTTCCTGGACAAACTGATATGTATCGCGGTAAAGTCCGTGACATCTACTTCGTTGACGACCTCTTCATCTCGGTAGCGACAGATAGGATCAGCGCTTTTGACCATGTGCTACCTCGGGCAATCCCACATAAGGGACAGGTACTTAATCAGGTGGCTGCTGAGTTTTTAGAGGCATCCAGACACATTATTCCCAACTGGCTATCTTCTACTCCACATCCCAATGTAAGTATCGGAGTGAGATGCGAACCTATTCCGATTGAAATGGTCATCCGAGGCCATTTGGCCGGACACGCATGGCGTGAGTACAATTCTGGCAAACGCTTTCTGTGCGGGGTATCTATGCCCGAAGACATGCGAGAAGCAGATGAGTTTCCGGCACCCATCATTACTCCAGCGACTAAGGCAACTGTGGGGCACGATGAGGATATCAGCCGAGAGGACATACTCGCCCAGGGGCTGGTCTCAGCAGAAATTTATGAGACAATGGAAGCTGCAACCCAAGCACTATTTGCACTTGGCCAATCAACTGCAGCGCAGAATGATCTTATTCTGGTGGATACAAAATATGAGTTTGGACTCTATCAGGGCCAGGTGTACCTTATGGACGAGATCCATACTCCCGACAGTTCTCGTTACTATGTCCGACAAGGCTTCGAAGATCGACAGCACAAAGGAGTTTCTCAGGAACAATTGAGTAAGGAGTTTGTGCGCGAGTGGCTCATGGAGAACGATTTCCAGGGTTTAGAAGGACAAGAGATGCCTGCTATGCCAGATGAATTCGTCAACCATGTAAGCGAACGCTATATCGACCTTTATCAACGTATCACTGGTAGATCGTTCGAGAAGACTGAAACCACAGATATAGCCCGAGACATTAAATCAAGCATCCTTGATTTTCTCGAACATGAGGGCTAAACATTAAATCTGAAGTGCATGATATCTCCATCCTGTACGATGTATTCCTTCCCTTCTACGGACAGTTTGCCAGCTTCTTTGACTGCGTTTTCTGAACCCAAAGTGGTGAAATCGTCATATTTCATGACCTCCGCCCTGATAAATCCTTTTTCAAAATCAGTGTGAATCACTCCAGCAGCTTGGGGTGCTGTAGACTCTTTCTTGACAGTCCAGGCGCGGACTTCTTTTTCCCCGGCGGTGAAGTATGTGATGAGATTGAGTAAGGAGTAGCAGGAGAATATGAGCCGGTTGACTCCCGGTTGAGTGAGGTTCATCTCTTCCAGAAACATTAGTTTTTCCTCATCAGATTCTAACTGGATGATCTCTGCCTCTATGGCAGCTGAGATAAGGATGACTTCTGCATTCTCATCTTTCACATGATCGATTAATCGGTCACTGTGGGCATTACCTGTTTTGGCGCTATTCTCATCCACATTGCAGACATAGAGGATCGGTTTTGCAGTGAGGAGGTACATCTCCTTGTAAAGTTCGATGTATGTTTCAGGGACTTCATGGGACCGTGCCGGCTTACCGGCTAAGAGATGTTCTCGAAGGGTATTTGCCCATTCGGCCTGAGCAGCGATTGCTTTGTCGCCACCCTTTGATTGCTTTTTGAGACGATCGATACGTTTTTCTACAGTCTCGATATCCTTGAATATGAGTTCTGTATCGATGATATCCTTATCACGCACTGGGTCAATGCTACCATCTACATGGATTACATTTCCATCATCGAAGCAGCGGACGACATGCACGATTGCATCCACTTCTCTGATATTCCCTAAGAATTGATTTCCAAGCCCTTCCCCTTGGCTCGCACCCTTGATCAGACCGGCGATATCGACGATATCAACGGTGGTCGGAACTATCTTTTGAGGATTAACAATATCGCTGAGGCGTTGAAGTCGATCATCTGGTACAGTGATCACACCGATGTTCGGATCCTTGGTCGCGAAAGGGTAGTTAGCAGCCAAGGCCTTGGCATTAGTAAGTGCATTGAATAATGTTGATTTGCCCACATTCGGGAGGCCTACGATACCACATTTGAGTCCCATGACAACGATTCTAATTTCGAGGGCGCAAAGATATCTTTTCCCGTCTGACGTCTATCGCATGGGAGCGTTCTAACCCAATAGCTCGGGCGCCTGTAGCAGCTCAAAGAATTGATCCAACCTTGGGGTGATGATAATCTCGGTGCGTCGATTTTGGCTTCTTCCAGTGCGAGTCTCATTGTCAGCCCGGGGCTCATAAGAAGATCGACCTGCCGCTGTTAGCCGTTGTGGTTCGACGTAATAATTAGTTTGAAGCTCCCGGACAACCGCAGTCGCTCGAAGCACACTGAGGTCCCAGTTGTCATTCATTCGGCTTGTCTTGATCGGAACATCATCAGTGTGTCCTTCGATAAGAACATTCACATCCTCATGGTCATTGATTACGGAGGCCACCTTGCTCAAGATTTCTTTCGAGCGATTGCTAAGATCTGCACTTCCTGACTGGAAAAGCATCTCATCGGCGATGGATACATATACTGCACTACCACGAACCTCCACTTGGATATCCGTATCATTTTGATCTAACAAGGATCTCTTGAGATTAGTAACTAAGGCGAAGTTGATGGAGTCCTTTTGGTGAATCTTTTCGGTAAGGTCTTGGATGTATTCGTTCTGTCTGTTCAGATTAACCAGCGATTCCTTAATGCTTTCTGCACCGGACTTATTGATGACACTGAGATCGGCCATGCGATCAAGCAAACTCGTATTTGTCTCTTGAGTCTTGTCCAGTTGAGTCTGTAATTGGTTCACTTGACCTTCGAGTAGCTCAACCTTTTGGTTCTTGCAAGAAAGGAGTAGGACGATGCTTGAGAAAAGCACGATGATCTTGTTCATAAGTAGGATTTTTCCGAAGATCAAACGTCGCAATTCGAGCGCCTTGTGTACTGGGATACCCTTAATTGTGGCCAAAGAGGTGGATCATCTTTCGCTCTGGTCTCTATGCGTAGCTAAACATGTTTACTAATGTCGATGCCGGTTGTTTTCCTGTAGAACTCCGTTGCGTAGGCATCTGTCATCCCTGATATGAAGTCGACAACACTCAGCACTTTCACATATGGGTTATCTGTGATTTCATATTCGCGAAATTGATTCGGTATCAAGTTCAGCGCCATACGATCACGGCCAGATGGATGCTTGGCCAAGACTGCGGGAACAAAGAGTGAAAGCAGATGAGACATGACGTGAAAACCTGTTATCTCGATTTCGATCACAGAGTGATGGTTATAAATTTCTGTCATACTTAAATCGGCGATATGCTTGAGGCCTGAGGCATTGGACTCTACATGGTCGAGGAGGGTGTTGTTCCAGATCCCTGCCAAAATGGCTTCTTCATGATCTATAAAGGCAAAAGCAGCAGCCTCAGTAAGTGCGCTAATGGTTTTTGCCCTTAGATAGGCGATTGAGTCATTGTCATCATTGATTTTTTCAAATGTCGTCTTGATCTTTTTGTAGCTGTCCGTAAATTTTTGGAGGTCATCCAATACGTTCATCAGGGCCTTACTTGCACGCTCTTTTGATACAATTCCGAGACGGTGGGCATCTTCCAGATCGATGATTCGATAGCAGATATCATCCGCAGCCTCAACGAGATAGACAAAGGGGTGACGGGCATAACATTGACCTGACGGTTCCTCTTCGTTCATGTGCAGTTCGGAGGCAATACTCTGTACAGTAGCTGTCTCAGGGATCAAAAAACCATACTTCTTGCGATGCTTGTACTTGCGATTAACCATGCTCGATGAACATGGATACTTAAGGATGGCGGCAAGAGTCGTGTACGTCAATCCCATTCCGCTCTCTGGTTTATCCCGGTAAGAGTGGGTCAAAATCCGGATAGCATTAGCATTCCCCTCGAAGTTGCTGAGGTCTGACCATTGGCGTTTGCTGAAATATTGTCTCAGGGGTGTTCCGTTGATAATCTGATTCTCACGATCTAAGAAATAATGAGAGATGGCCTTCTCACCACTATGTCCGAAAGCAGGATTGCCGATATCGTGGGCAAGGCAAGCGGCTGCGATGACACTTGACAGATCGTGCCGGTAGAATTGCTGGGAATCATCATCCCGTGGGTCCAATTTGGCACTACAAATGTGCTTTCCGATGATGGCTCCGAGAGATCTTCCTACCGAGGCTACTTCTAAAGAGTGGGTTAGGCGATTGTGCACGAAGGTGCTTCCAGGAAGAGGAAAGACCTGAGTTTTATTCTGAAGGCGCCTAAAGGCTGACGCAAAAATTAAGCGATCAAAATCACGCTGATACTCTGTTCTTGGGCTAATGGATTGGCTTTGGCGCCCGGTACGTCGGTCAGAATAACAATTGTCCCATCTCATCATAGGAGCAAAAGTAGGTCTTGTACTTTACCTCCTGATCACAAGCATTGAAGCCAGAGATACGGAGTTTTCTTTGCTATTATTGAGTCAACGTCAGGAGGAATATGAATGCATTGGTAGCAGAATTTATTGGGACAACCATCCTTCTTCTCTTAGGAAATGGAGTGGTGGCAAATGTTGTTCTAAAAGACACCAAAGGAAATGACTCGGGCCTTGTTGTGATTGCTTTGGCCTGGGGATTAGCAGTTTTCGTGGGTGTTTTCATTACCGCGGATTTCAGTGGAGCGCATTTAAATCCAGCAGTGAGTATTGGACTTGCTGCGGCTGGATCATTCACCTGGTCCTCTGTCCCAGGATACATAGCCGCTCAGTTTGGAGGGGCGATGTTGGGTACAACCTTGGTCTGGTTGATGTATCGGCCTCACTATGAATCAACGGAAGATCCAGGAGCCATTCTCGCCAGTTTTGCGAATACACCTGCTATCAAAGACACCTTGTCTAACTTTTTGAGTGAGTTTTTAGGCACGTTCGTGTTGGTCTATGCAGTATTGCACATTGTTGGTGCCACAGTCGGAGATCAAGAGGCGTCCCTGGGTTCATTAGATGCGTTACCAGTTGCTCTCGTAGTAGTTGTTATAGGAATGTCTTTAGGAGGCACAACTGGATATGCGATAAATCCAGCAAGAGACCTGGGTCCACGCATCATGCACACCATTTTACCCATAAGTCACAAAGGAAGTAGCGCCTGGTGGTATGCTTGGCTGCCGGTGATAGCCCCAATAGCGGGAGGAGTTGCTGCTGGTCTGTTGAAGGTTGTTATTGGCTGACCCTTCTGAGATTTCAATTTTTCACGGGGGTGAAGGTAGATGAGAACTTAACTTTGAGTTTAGTTATCAAACAGGTCTCATGGACTTTTCACTCAAGGAAGAACACCTGATGATTCGGGACGCGGCGCGTGACTTTGCCCAGCATGAGCTGAAACCAGGTGTCATCGAACGGGATACTACAATGTCTCACCCAACTAAGCAGGTTACTATGCTTGGGGAAATGGGATTCATGGGAATCATGACAGATCCGCAACACGGAGGGGCTGGTATGGACACATTGTCTTACGTCATTGCTCTTGAAGAGCTCTCGAAAATCGACAACTCGTGCTCAGTCATCATGTCGGCCCACAACTCCCTCGTATGCTGGGGTGTGGAGGCTTATGGATCTGATCCAGTAAAAGAAGAATATCTACCCAAACTTGCTTCAGGTGATATGATTGGTGGGTTTTGCTTATCAGAACCTGAGGCTGGAAGCGACGCAACCAGTCAACGGACCACAGCAGAAGATCGAGGAGACTACTACATCATCAACGGCACTAAGAACTGGATCACAAACGGTAAAGTGGCTGGTGCCTACGTGGTGATCGCTCAGACAGATAGAGAGGCTGGACACCGAGGTATTAATGCCTTTCTGGTTGATGCCTCCTCACCAGGAGTGACCACCGGAGTGAAGGAAGATAAACTGGGAATCAGATCTTCGGATACATGCTCAGTAATGTTCTCTGATGTCAAGGTGCCCAAGCAGAATCGGCTTGGACCAGATGGTTTTGGATTTAAGTACGCCATGAAGACACTTGATGGAGGACGTATTGGTATTGCTGCACAGGCCCTTGGTATTGCTGCTGGTGCCTATGAATTGTCAAGATCCTACGCCGAGGAGCGTAAGGCGTTTGGCAAACCAATTAACCAACATCAGGCGGTGTCTTTCAAATTAGCAGATATGGCTATGGAAGTTGAAGCCGCTCGAATGATGGTTTATCGCGCAGCTTGGCTCAAAGATCAAGGGAAGGATTACGCGACTGCAGCCGCCATGGCAAAGCTCTATGCCTCAGAGGTTGCGATGAAGTCCACTGTCGAAGCAGTCCAGGTTCATGGAGGCTATGGCTATGTAAAGGAGTATCATGTCGAACGGCTGATGAGAGATGCTAAGATCACTCAGATTTATGAAGGAACTTCAGAGATCCAGCGTTTAGTAATCGGTCGATCCGTGATCAAAGGAGATCCTTACTTGCCGATATCGTAGCTCAAATAGATCAGTTCTTGATGCCATATTCAACGAGGTTTTAGTGTTAATTTTGCGGCCTCATTAACTGATTAAAGAGAAACAACATGGCAAGAATGTTGACACTTCGGGATGCCCTTAATGAGGCTATGAGAGAGGAGATGAGGAGAGACAATGATGTCTTTCTCATGGGAGAAGAGGTTGCCGAATACAACGGAGCATATAAGGTAAGCCGCGGAATGCTTGATGAATTTGGCCCGAAGCGGGTGATCGATACACCGATCGCTGAGCTTGGGTTTGCTGGTATTGGTGTTGGTGCCGCGATGAATGGTCTTCGTCCCATAGTAGAGTTCATGACCTGGAATTTTGCTGTACTTGCCTTTGACCAGATCGTTAATAATGCTGCTAAGACCTTATCTCAATCTGCTGGTCAGTTTGGATGCCCAATTGTTTTTCGCGGCCCTACAGGCTCCGCAGGCCAACTTGCACAGCAGCATTCGCAGACTTTTGAAAGCTGGATGGCAACTATCCCTGGTCTTAAAGTGATCAGCATTGTAGATCCATATGATGCCAAGGGATTGTTGAAGTCTGCCATTCGCGATGATGATCCCATTTGTTTTATGGAATCTGAGAGCCTCTACGGACTAAAGGGAGAAGTTCCAGAGGAAGAGTATTTAGTACCCATTGGTAAGGCAGTTGTTCGAAGAGAGGGTAGTGACGTTACCATCGTCTCATTTAATAAGATGATGGAAGTAGCGAAGAAGGCAGGAGATCATCTTGCTAAAGAAGGTATAGAGGCTGAGATCATTGATTTGAGAACTATTCGCCCTCTTGATCACGAGACAATCGTTAACTCGGTAAAAAAGACAAATCGTTTAATCGTTGTCGATGAATCTTGGCCATTTGCTGGTGTCTCGGCCGAAGTGGCTTATGAGATCCAGAAATATGCTTTCGACTATCTCGACGCTCCTGTAACGCGTCTGAATGCCGCTGATACCTCTCTTCCATACGCTATGCCTTATGTGGAAGCATATCTTCCAGATGAAGCGCGAATCATTGGTGCAGTCAAGGAGGTGATGTACAGATAAAATCTCTTCGGAGAGTCTTGCATGATGCTTCTAAAGAAGCATATATTTGCGCCACTTTGAAAGAGACTGGGCGTAAAGGTTTAGTCAAGGCCCGTTCGTCTAGGGGTTAGGACGCCAGGTTTTCATCCTGGTAGCAGGGGTTCGATTCCCCTACGGGCTGCTTCGTAAATGCCCCTCCATAGGAGGGGCATTTATATTTTAGAGGTGGTGTTAGGGAACCTTCTGTAGACCGTTTGCTTTGAAAAGTCGCATGAAGCGAAAAGAAAGATTTTACGACATCATTTCTGGGAGTCCGCTTGTGTTAGTCGTTTTTTATGCGAAGTGGTGTGCGCCATGTAATACAATGCATCCTACATTAAAACAGGTTGCGAAGGAGTTCCCAGGATCCTTTCGGGTTTTAAAGATTGATATAGATAAGAATCAAGCCAGCGTTCAAAAACTCAAAATCCAGAGTGTGCCAACATTAATGATCTATCACAATGGTAAAGTCGTAT
>JBCBIX010000012.1:4268-43723 GCA_038523965.1 Bacteroidota bacterium | reverse complement strand
GTCCGCAGTAGCCGTAGACGGCATTTCTTATACCAGCACTTTGATATAGGGTATCCTTGATAGTATTGGCATTCCCTCATGCTACATCCAGCATTGCTGATAATGTCAGGGTTTGAGTCACTGACGTCTGATGATGTCCGTTTTCTCAATGCTCATCGGAGGCACTTCGATGAACATGGCAAAGATCCATTCGAAACACAGTTATACACATTAGCGGATGCTGACTTAGGATCCATTCTCAATCCAGTAGGTGCTCTTCACGACCCTAAACTTATGGGCAAACAACTGAGTGTGATCTTCCCTACTTTTCCTTATTTGAACCGTCGAGAGATCTGGACGACACTTTATGCGCCTGAGCTGAGGAGCATCTTTAGACGATTGGTACGCGAACTATACGTCGAACTTTCAAAGTACTCAGTAAGGCATCGTCGGCCTACCTCCTATTTTGAAGCGAAGGCATCAGTGCTGCGCCAATTAGAAACGTGCCCCGCCTATCAACAGATCGTAGCCCTACATATGTGTGGTCTTGGCGAAAAACTCATTGCAGCCTTCCGGTGGATATTCGAAGGTTATCAATCCTATGCGCTTAGATTAGGCCAGTCCTCCACTATGTCGACGTATACCTCTCATCGACCTGAAACTGATCAGGAGCGAATCCATTGATGGATTTATAAAAGTTCATCATCTGAGGTAGATCCTTTTTGGGGTCACCAGTGGGATGTATGACAATGGGTGAGACACCTGCTACTTTTCGCTTGTAGTCGAGGTATCCCATAGTGATTGGCACCTTCGCTGTGCTTGCTATCCAATAGTAACCCATCTTCCATCGTGGATTAAGCTGACGAGTTCCCTCTGGGGCAATCACCATGGCAATTCGGTCTCGAGTAGTAAACAGAGCTGCCATAGCATCCACCTGACTTTTTCGCTGTGTTCCTTTCTTTGGGCCACGATTGACACCAATCCCGCCCATGGGCTTGATGACCCACCCAAATGGGGGGTTAGTCCAGTCGTTTTTGATGGCCACTTTCATGGGAATACCGAGTGCCCAAAAAGCTAACCGCACGTAGTAAAAGTCCCAATTGGATGTATGTGGTGCAGCTACCATAACACATCGTTGACTCTCTGGGGGAATGTTTGGATCGAGTTTCCATCCACCAAGCCATAACAAGAATTTGGCGATACCTTTCATACGGCTGTTTTCGTCTTCTTCTCAAAAAAGGCTGCAAAGGTGCATTAATTCTGTGCTGAAGACATTGCATCCGTTAGAGGCTCGAGCTTGACACCATCTGGAGTATGAACTGTACGAATACTGCCGTCCGATTCCAATAGATCAAAGTAACTGATCATCATAACCATAGCCGCTAAGTTCCATTGACCTGGATACATCAGATTGTATAGCGTCAGGATATCATCTGCACCTTTCTGAATGTGACGGAGTACTTGAGCCGTACGTTCATGGATGCGATTCACCTGCCTATCGATAAGTCTCACATGGTCTGAAAACGTTTCGTAGTGTCCAGGATAAACAACCTCAATATCCAATTCGCGCATTCGGGCATAAGAGTTCAAAAACTGAAAAATCAATACTTGGCGCCCTGTAGACGTCGGAGATTTCGGTTCTATGAGCACTGTGGGGGTCAACTTGAGCAACATATCCGCTGAGAGTAAAGACCTCGTCTGAGGATGATAAAAGCAGGTCTGGCTCGTCGAATGTCCGGGTGCATAGATCGTCTGCCAGAGCTCTCCTCCGATATCTATGCTCTTATCATGAGTGTCGAATATGCGTATTCGATCTGGATTCACGTTCTGGGAAGCACCAAGCATCTGGTCCTTGATGCCACCATAAAATTCGATGAAATGCTCAGCCATATGCTCAGGGACATAGGCTGACATCGTCTCTTTGATGAGTTCAAATCGATGATCCCAACACTGGTTAAGCTGGGTCAACCAAGGATAGACCATATCAGAGACATGAACTGTAGCATCACATGCTTCTGAAAAGTAACCAGCTCCACCAATATGATCAACATGGGGATGAGTGATGATAATATCCTCCACATGCCTCAGTTGAACACCTAACTTGTTTATACCCTCTTCCAACGCCTGAATACACTCCGGGGTACTCTCTCCCACATCTACAAGAGAGATTCTATCTCCAGCGATCAGATAACTATTTACCGTAGTCATCCCAAATCTGGTGGGTAACTCTATCCGATGTACGTCCATGATGGTAAGTATACTCCGACACGGGATACTGGCTGTCAATAATATCGGCACCGACTCACTGAGCAGTCAATTATCATCTTGAAGCTTCGTTCTTTCGTACTCAGAATTCAGCCTATGAAGACTCTTGATCAATTGATCGGGAATACCCCCCTCGTAAGATTCCAACACATCCCAGAGGTCAATCCTCGAGTTCAAGTCTATGGGAAACTCGAAGGCAACAATCCCGGTGGTAGTGTAAAGGATCGAGCAGCTTATGGGATGATATCAGGAGCATTAGAGCGAGGGACGATAAAGCCTGGAGATCATCTCGTAGAGGCAACCAGTGGCAATACAGGAATTGCGCTCGCTATGATCGCACAAATCAAAGGCGTCAACATGACCCTACTTATGCCAGAGAGTGCGACAAAAGAGCGAATACAGACCATGAGAGCTTATGGTGCTACAGTCATCCTCACGCCAGCAGAAAAAACCATAGAATACAGTCGTCAGGAAGCTGAGCGCATGGCGCGAGAAGAAGGGTATCACATGCTGAATCAGTTCGCTAATCCTGACAACTATGGTATGCACTACCGGACGACAGGTCCAGAGATCTGGCAAGATACAGAAGGTAAAATCACACATTTCGTCTCCTCAATGGGCACTACGGGAACGATTATGGGAGTATCGCGCTACCTAAAAGAGCAGAATCCCGATATCCAGATCATCGGAGTACAACCTACTGATGGTTCTCGGATTCCAGGTATTCGAAGATGGTCACCAGAGTTTCTCCCAGCTATCTACGAACCACATCGTGTGGACCGCATCATCGACGTGAGCCGTCAGGAGGCAACAGACATGGCTCGTCGCCTCGCCAAAGAAGAAGGAATTTTAGCAGGGATGAGCAGTGGTGGTGCACTAACAGCAGCCTGCAAACTTGGCAGTGAGATTAGTGCAGGACTGATCGTCTCTATTGTATGTGATCGTGGAGACAGATACCTCAGCAGCAACCTATTCGAAGGGTAGCATCCTATTTAAATGGACGCTCTGTGGGCGAAAAACCACGAGAGACAAGATGATCTCTCAAGGCGAAGCCTGTCCCTGAAGGCCAGTATTTTACCTGTGAAAATGGGACAACACGTACCTCATCAAGTTCATCGTCTAAAATGATCTCTCCGCTCCCTTGAACATGGTAAGCGATAATGATCTGATTCATTCGCTTGAACGTGTAGTGACCGATTAACCCCTTTAGCTCGACGTCCAACCCAATCTCTTCTTTCACCTCTCGAATTACACATTCATCTGGATGCTCATGTTTCTCAAGAAAACCAGTAATCAGTCCAAACCAACCCTGTGGCCAGGATCTATTATGCCCTAACACAACCTGCTCAGTCCCATACTCCACTACCGCTGCTACTACTGGTGTGGGATTTTGATATTGAACGTAGTTACATGCCTGAGATGTGCAATAGTTATACCCCTGAGCACCATCTTTCAATGGTGAGGTGCAGAGCGGACAATACTGAAATCGAATATGAGCCATGAAGGATAACTACTCAGCTGCAGTAAGGAGCTCAGCTGCCTCATAGTTGCGAAAATCAACGGCGCTCACCCCAGAAACTCCGCGCTCCTTTAGATAGACACCATATAAGATATCGACTTCGGCCATTGTCAACTTATTATGTGTGATAACTATGAACTGTGATGATCCACTGAACTTTCGGATAAGCTTGTTGAACTTCTGAACATTCACGTCGTCAAGCGGAGCGTCCACCTCGTCGAAAATGCAGAATGGTGCAGGCTTCAACAAGTACAGTGCAAAAAGAAAAGATGCTGCAGTAAGCGTCTTCTCACCACCACTTAGTTGAGAGATGGATTTGGGTCTCTTCCCCTTTGGCTTAGCAATGATTTCAATATTGGCCTGAAGGGGATCTTCTGCGTTAAGCAAGACAATATCACAGTCATCATCTGCTGAAAAAAGACCTTGGAAGACGTGGCGGAAATTCACCCTGATATCATCTAAAGCCTTATTAAATCTATCAGAGGCCGTTTTTTCGATCTCCGAGATCGTCTGTTCGAGAGCTACTTTGGCATCCAATATGTCGTCACGCTCCTTGCTAATCCGTTCATGACGCTCCTTGATCTCGTTGTAAGCTGTAATCGCCATCGGATTGATGTCGCCATAGTTACGGATTCGATCGTTGAGCTTTCGTCGCTTTTCCTTGAGCGTTGGTAGGTCTTCACTTTCATATTCTTCAGGAAAGGCCTTAGTGTCTATCTCAATACCAAACTCTATTGAATTTCGCTCGTGTATTCCTTTGATTTCGAAGCTAAGGTTGGTCTGCCGTTCACTTAGTGTTGAGATGAGTTGGTCTTTCGCTGTAATACGCGATCGAAGGGCCGAAATGGCCTTCTCACTTTCAAAAATCTTCCCTTTCTCTTTATAGTAGGTGTCTTCATAGGTGTTGAGTTTGGTCTGCAGTTCTTTTTTCTGACTGTAGAGTCCACGAAGCTCTTCTTGATTTTGGGACAGAATCTTCTCGTTGTCGGATATTGTTTGACGAAGTGTTGCTTCCTCGCGCTTGGCTTCATCCAATCGTTGCTGGATACTCACAACCATGTTTTCGTAATAGCCTTGATCCTTTTGGGCACTATCGAACTGGCTTTGGATCTCGAAAAGATGTCGTTGTGCTGTTTCTCGAATTTGCCCTTTTTCGATAAAATCGAGATGTGCTTCTTCCACTTGTTGACCCAGTTCATCATTGGTTAACTCCTCGGTATCGATCTGCTTTACCTGGGTCCATCGCTCTTCTTTTTCGGAAAGTGTGGCTACTACTTGCTCGAGAGCAGATTTTTTGTGGTCTGATTCCGCCTTAAGTTGAAGAAGATTCTCACTTCTGTTCCGCACAGTGCTTTCAGCCTGAAAAATTTGCTGCTTCGCCACTGATTCTTCTTGGCGCACTGAGTGCAGTAGCACCTTATCCTTTTTGATTTGCTCGTGCAGGTCCTCTATACGCTTGCGTTGATCCACCATCTGGAGAAGGATATCATCTAATTGTTCTTGAACCTGGGCCTTCTTACTTTCTAAACCTTCAAGAATCTTTTTGCGACCTAACTGAACACCTTCAAAAAGTGTATTACTGCCGCCATAAACCATGCCTTGTGATACGACCAGAAACTCTTCTGGAAACAGCACCGTGAGCTCTGGAGTAATCTCCCCTTTTATCTCCGAGTAGCTCTGAAGAGCAATAAAAACATCCTTACAGATCAAATCAATTACTCGACGCCATTTAGGATCAACACGAATTACACTTGACAATGGGATAAGTGACGAGTGAGATGTGTGCAATAAGCTTTGTTCTTCGATTTCATCGAGTACGAACAGTTTGATTTTCCCTTTTTGTGCACCTCTGATTTTCTCATAGACCTTGATGGCATCACTCTTCGTGACCGAGAGAACGTGATGAAAGTAGGGCTCGAGATACAGCTCAACAATCTTCGTATATCGATCGTCAGTAATTTCGATAAGATCTGAGAATACGTGAACCTCTTTCTTACTCTCTTGGATGATCCATTTCACCGACTCGGGTAGCCCTTCGTTACTTTCGATGATATTGGAGAGGAACTTGATTCGTTGTTCCAGGGCGTTGTGCTCTACCTGTACTTTGTTCCGCTGTACTGTTAGTCCATTTAGTGCCTCATTAAGATTGGTCAACTCAAGTTGCAATTGCTCTGCTGCTTTCTGAGCTTGCTCCACCTTTTCACTTGCTGTCGTTACCGCATTGGCTCTCTCCGCGAGGACACCTTCTTCGGATAAGACATTCTTTTGAATTTCATCGATCCGAGAGGCAAGCGATTCTATATCGGCCTCGAGCATCACCTTCTTTGTACGTTCTGCCTCCACTTCTCGACCCAGCGTCTCTTGCAGTCGCTGACGGGACTGGATCTCCGTTTTGATATCTTTCTCGCGTTGGCGCAGATGGGTGTAACGATCTGAAGCCTGTTGGTAGGTTGCTTGCGACTCTTCTATTTGCCTTTTGGCGAGGGTCAGCTGTTCGCCCAAGTCTGCCACTACTTTAGCGCCAGTTTCGATCTTATGTTGTGAGGCATCGGCTGACTGCTGCAGTTGATCACGGCTGTTGGACAGCACTTCTATCCGATCCCATGCAGAGTCACGTTGTTGCACGGTTAGATTTTTGTTGTTCTCGACTTTTCCGAGTCTTTCGATAAGCTCATTGTACCGTTGTTGGTCTTCATTGAGCGACTTTTCTGAGGCGAGAATGTTCGTTTTGAGTTGTTGTAAGGCCGCCTCTTGTTGATGAAGATCTGCGGTAATTTCAGTGTGGTTTACCTTCTCCTGCGCCAACTGTTCTTGCAGTTGAGACAAGGCCACTGAGAGTCCTTTGACTTCAATGTGTGAGACCTTTATGCTTAGCTCCTTATAGTCCAGTTTAAGCGTATTGTATCGCTCTGTACGACGGGCCTGTCGTTCAAACGAGGCCATGTTTTTTTCGATCTCAAACAGAAGATCCTTGACCCGATCCAGATCTTCATCGGTAGATCTAAGCTTCGATAGCGTCTCTTTCTTTCGAATCTTGTATTTGGAGATACCTGCAGCCTGTTCGATCATTTGTCTGCGCGAACCTCCACTATCATGGAGGATATCCTCGACCATGTTTAAACTAATGATCGCATAGGAGTTCGAGCCGATTCCACTATCGACGAACAGATTGGTGATGTCCTTCTTGCGACAAGAGACATTGTTCAGACGGTACTCGCTATTGCCGTCACGATGAAGGATTCTGGTGATAGTAACCTCTGAGAAATCTGTGGGTAGGATGTTCTTTGCATTGTCAAAAGTCAGAGATACTCGTGCGACTCGACCTTCTTTTCTCGCCTCTGTACCACTGAAAATGACATCGCTCATGTCTGCTAAGCGCAGCTCCGATTTCTTGCCTTCGCCTAAGACCCAGCGGACAGCATCCACCACGTTTGACTTGCCAGATCCATTAGGACCAACGATGCCAATTAGGTCTTCATTGAAGTGGATATCAGTCTCATCTGCGAAGGACTTAAACCCTTTTATACTCAGGCGTTTTAATCGCATCGCGCAAATATATGTGTTCTACTTACCATATATCTTTGCACCGTTCAGGGCAATCAAAAACGCTCCCAACTTGCTGAATATCAGATTATTACATCCCAATTTAAAAAATCAATAGATGTCCAAAATTGTCGTTATCGGAGCTTCGCTTAACCCTTCGCGATATTCTCATCAGGCAGTATCTCTACTCTCCGAAAAGGGATATGATGTAATCGCAATCGGGCGCAAGGATGGACAAATCGGTGATGTCCAAATCCATCAAGACCAAATTGATCTTGATGAAGTAGATACAATCTCACTCTACCTGAGTCCGCAGATTCAAGCTCAATACCATGACTATATAAAGATGCTGGGAGCACGCCGCATCATCTTCAACCCTGGGACTGAGAACCCTGAGTTTCAGCAAGAACTGGTCGATGAGGGTGTAGACGCATTTGAAGCCTGCACATTAGTGATGTTACGGACGGGACAATTTTAAGTGCATGGATGCCGAGCCTATCAGATTGACCTCTGGCTCTATTGCAATTCGAAACTGATCAAATACCTTCTCTTGGATATAGTTGGCCAGCTCGATAATCCTACTTCCATCAGGCTCTCCATAATTCACAAGCACCAATGCCTGGCGTTCGTGAGTCCCCACATCACCTCTACGATAACCGCGTAATCCAGATCGATCGATGAGCCACCCAGCGGGCACCTTTACATGGTCTTGGTCCACGTGGTAAGAAGGGAGGTCTGGATATCGCTCGGCAAGAATTGAAAACTCCTCCTTCGAGATGATCGGATTTTTGAAAAATGAACCACAGTTCGGGATCTCTTTAGGATCTGGAAGTTTAGATCTTCTGATAGCGATGACTGCTTCGCTGATGTCGTTGATCGTTGGCTCTAATGAACATCGCATCGACTCAAGCTTAACCTCTATCGCTCCATATGTAGTTTTCAGAGTGTGATATCCCGCTTTGGATAATCTTAGTGCTATACCCGTGATGACAACTTGGTCTTGAAGCTCTCGTTTGAAAATACTATCTCGATATCCAAGCTCACACTCTTCTACAGACATCGTAATCTGCCTTAGTGAAGAGCGATCCAGTACATCAACAGACAAGAGTACGTCAGCGATTTCTACGCCATACGCACCGATGTTTTGCATTGGGGCTGCACCACATCTTCCGGGAATCAAACTGAGATTCTCGATACCTCCCAGATTCTGAGAGAGCGCCCACAGTACTGTCTCATGCCAATCATTACCAGCACCGACCTCTACAACCAACTCTTCATCCGTCTCTGAAACGATATTCAAGTATAGAATGGAGTTGCGAATGACAGATCGGTCAGTGTCAGCAGCAAAAAGGACATTACTTCCATCGCCAATGATGATAGGGTCCTCCGTACGATCCAAAGCCTCTCTGAGCTCTTCTACGCTTCTTACGTCTATGATCTCACCACAGCGATGTGACGTCCGCATGGTTGACAGATGAGTGGTCATGTGCTTCACCACCAACTAAAACTCTGGATCAGTAGTCTCTCTGAGGAGACTAAGGTTTAGGTCGACCCCTATCCCGACATTCAATGAATTGGCTTCGATTTCTGCGTTCCATCCAAACCTGACATGTGTATGAACGTCAAACCCATTGAGACCAAAACCAAAATCTGCCTCAGCCACATAGGTTCTAAAGTATTCGCGATCGATATTCTGATCATCAACATCGGTCAGAAAAAATAGCTCCGTCCGATTGTATTGGACTCCGCCTCCAAGACCAAATCCTACACGTCCCTCTCGATTGAGATTGCTATTACCCAAAAATTCCAGCTTGACTAACAAAGGGAAAGCAACTGCACCCAATCCCTTGAAGTCACCAATACTTAGCGCAAACGGGGAAAGGACAAATCCTGCCTCCGGAGAAATGGTGACATCCGCATTTCCTAACCAACCTTTAACCGATATTCCTGGATTTAGGATGGCACTGCCAGCTCCACGAGATGCGATGCCATCGGGTGGATTCACGTAGCGGCTATATAGATCGAGATCACCTGTTATACCCCACCCTGCTCGTTGTGAAGTCGCAATCTGAGACAGACATCCACAAGCAACCAAAACGAAAATGTACTTCATAGAAAAATCTAAATCTGAAAGGTATGGTATCGGCAACATCCCTGATAGATCACGCATCGATATCTGCTAAGTCAAACTGCAGTTGTGCCAATCCTCTGTAGATACCTGTAGGGTTTTCGATGAGTTGATAATGGGTTCCACTTTCTGCAATGCGTCCTTGGTCCAACACATAAATGCGATCGACATCTCTCACCGTGGATAATCTATGGGCGATGATAATGGATGTCCGCCCCTCCATCAGCTTGTCCATAGCCTCCTGGACGACTCGCTCTGACTCCGCATCCAATGATGATGTCGCTTCATCTAACAATAAGACACTTGGATCCTTGAGAATGGTTCTGGCGATGGCAACGCGTTGTTTTTGTCCTCCAGAAAGTTTTACTCCACGTTCGCCCACTACTGTATCAAGCCCTTCAGGGAACGACTTTATAAAATCCCAACAGTTAGCCTTAACAGCTGCTTCACGGATTTCCTCTTCTGAAGCATCTGGCCGCCCGTACAGTAAATTCTCGCGTATCGAACCACCAAAAAGAATCACCTCTTGAGGCACAATGCCGATGTTGTGCCGAAAATCCCCCAGAAAGTAGTCCGCAATGGGCTTAGCATCGACAGTAATCTCTCCAGAATTGAGCTCGTAGAATCCCATGAGTAGTTTGATGATCGTCGACTTTCCACTGCCACTTTGGCCGACCAAAGCAACTTTTTCGCCAGCTTTTACGTCGAGATTGACACCCTGTAAGACAGGTACTTCAGGTCTGGACGGATATGAAAAGTGGACATCCGAAAAACAAATATTACCCAGGATACGAAGGCCTGACTTAGGTGCGCTTATATCAAGCTCTACATCACGATCGATCATTTCTTTGACTCGTTCGGTAGCGCCTAATGCACCCGCTATCGTCGTGTAGAGGCTTCCGAGACTTGCTATCGCCCCTCCGATCATCACTGTGTAGATAGTGAATGTCAACAGATCCCCAGAATCCATCAACCCACGTTGGACCAGCACAGCACCTTGCCAAAGAAGAAATAGGATACTACCAAACAGGAGAAAAATGATAAACGCAAAAAACAACCCTCTTACTCGTGCATAGCTCAGGCTGATTTCGACCATTTTCCCGACACTTTGGGTATATCTCTTGGTTTCGAACAACTCATTGGCAAAGGCCTTGACAATAGTGAAGTTCTGCAAGGTCTCTTCGACAATTGTGTTGGTTTTCGCTAATTGATCTTGTCGCTTCTTGCTGAGTTTACGGATGTATCGGCCGAAAACCATGGCGAGCAAGACCACTACTGGAATAGTCAATAACATGACGATAAAAAGCCTGGGCATAATCCAAGCCAGAAAAACAATCCCAAAAAGTAATATCAAGATCTGGCGAATGAACTCTGCCAAAGTCACAGAGAACACGCTTTGTAGTTGCTCAACATCAGCTGTAATCCTACTCGTCAGCTCACCCACTCTGAATTGCTCAAAGTAGCTCATGGGTTGTGAGATCAACTTTTGGTAAAGTGTAGATCGGACATCGGCCATACCATGTTCGCTGACGTGCGCAAAAAGGATCGTCTGCACAAACGAAAAAAGTGCCCTAAAACCGAGCAAAACAAACATGACAAGGGCGAGCTGATTTAGCGTTAGCTCCAACCGAGTCTCCTTCCCCGAGGCGAGATTCACCATCTCTCCAGGCAATCCCATAATTGCCATCATCATCAGACTACCAAGAACTAATAACGTGATCGCACCGATGAAATACCACCGATATGGCAAGAGGTACTTGAACATCCTTACGGCATCACCTAAGGAGTCTCTGGTGATTTTAGGTCGTTGTTTCTTATCGATGTTGCGAACGTTTTCTGCCATTGGCTGTCAAAAGTATTGTATTCGATAACTCAATGAAGATTCACCAAATTGAAAAAGGGCCAGCTCTATGAGAACGGACCCTTTCTGAATTATATCTGTCGTCAAGAATGCCCTACATGGACCACTCTTTGAGTGACTTTTCATTTAGTGCGACATAGTCGTCATTGCCGGCAGCCTTGGCTAATTCGAGAGAAAGCTTCGCAGCGGCTATGGCCTCAGCCTTACGACCTAAATCTGCTAAGATCAACGACTCGCGACGTACCATCCAAAATCTTGGGTTATCCACTTTCGTTGCCTTCTGGATGTAGCTTAATGCTGTATTAAGGTCACCACCCGCATCATGGATGAATGAGGCTGCTCCGAAGTAGTCGTTCATACTTGGGCCATTCATTACACGCTCGATATCTGCCATCACACGCTCCTTCACTTCTACTCCGATCTTCACTGGGACAAAGGTGTTTTCCCATCCTATGTAAAGAACTGCTCCTTCCATCGTGATTTCATCGACGCCGATCATAAAACTCTCAATCTTCTCACCCATTGCGATACTTGGTACCTGTACGGCTACCGCGGGCTCCTGCTCGACATATGAACTCCAAGATGCTTTGTCATAAGTGTAAAAATGAACGGCCCACTCCTTAGCTCCTGGCATAGTCAAAATAGCATATGTACCTGCTTTTAGTTTTTGATCCTCGATCATAACGTCATCGCTGAATGTGATCTTAGTAGCTTGGTTAGCTCCTGTTCTCCAGATCTTACCATATGGGACCAAGCCATCTGCAGCAAAAATTGTTCTGCCCTTTACTGATGGGCGTGAATACTCTACTGTGATGTCTGTTAGGCCAACAGTCTGCATCACCATTGCCTTCGGGCTTGGTGCAGGAGTGCTGATCTGTGCTACAGCGGTGCCAGCTACAGCGATAGCCGCGATAAATAGTGTAATAAGATGTTTCATTGATTTACTTACGTTGAATACATGATTAATTACTTATGAGAATAAATTCTCATGTGTCGCCGCAAAAGTAGCTTCAATTCTGAGTTCTGACAACGTGGTAAATGTCAACACCACGTTATATTCAGCTTGTTGATTCTTGCTTATGAGTCGAGCACCTTTTTCTTCAGGATGTCGAACTCCTCGTCATTGACCAATCCCTTTTCGCGTAAATCAGCCAACTCCTTTAGTCGTTGGACAGGGTCGCGATCGACAGTTTCGGCCTTTTTCTTGATGGCCTTTTGCTCCTCCTGTATTTCTTTGGCGACCTCTTTTCCCTTTTCAAAGGATTCGTCATACATCCGCTTGATTCGGCTGATATCAAAGTCGAGAAATGTGCCACCATTCTCAAAATGAGACTTGAATACTTCTCCAAGTGCATAGGTCGAGGCTCCAGACAAAATCGCAAGTGTCACACCACCCAACACTGACCCCACACCGGGTATAAATTTTACCGCGCGTGCCCCCATGCGAGCCACGGATGCGCCTGACAGCGATGTGATAATGGCCTTCCCGCTGGTTTCTTTAAAGTCGACATCATATAGATTACTGAGTTGCCGAATCATGTCAAGTTGGATGGCAGTCACTGCAAAAAGATCAGCGATTGGAACAGGGATAAATCCTGCTCCCATAGACCAAATGATATGGTTTTTGACAATGGTATTCGCGTGACTTGATTTGTTTTCTTTCATGGGTTGTGTCGTCATAACGCTTAAAATAATGCGCCGTCAAACTTGCACACGTACCAAATCGATCAACCCAAATGGGAAATTGACGAATGCTCTATCTTCATAGCACGCGGTTAGGCAAATGAAAGCAAGAACCGTATTTAAATCAAACCATAAATCGCAAGACCATGGCAGTCATGAAAGTAATCGAACTCCTCTCCGAATCTGAAGATAGTTGGGACGACGCAGCGGCAAAAGGAGTCAGCAAGGCAGCAGAATCACTCAAGGGTATCAAGTCAGCCTTCGTTCAATCCCAAAGTGTAACCGTCAAAAACGGTAAAGTGGATAAGTATAGAGTAAACCTAAAGGTCACTTTCGAGGTCCAATAGGACGCCTGACAAGATCAGATTGCCTTTAGGTCAATTGAGGCTGTATTCCAGAACATTCCATTCGACTGTCTGGAGTTAGACCGATAAGGGGGTGTGTTTAAATCTCTACTTCGTCTATAGACTGAGCGAAGAAAGACACCGTTCATAGGTCTTTATATTTTGGGCACCCACCAGGGCCCAGCACAATTGACGTATGTATAAACGCGAGTTGTTACCATTTTCGAAGGTTCCACAATTTTCAGAACGCGACAAGGCCTATCAACAGGAAGATCCACGATTAAGGCCATTTTACAAACATGACGTCGGGCTGTCATCATTTGCTAATGTCATAGAGCATCGTGCCAAGTTCAAAACTGATAGGGACATACTCGTCAGGGAGCTCCTGAACAGTTACGAAGACATTGACAATAATGCAACAGTCCTCTATCAGATAAGGCTTCTCGCAGACCCTTCCACTTATACTATCGTAACGGCCCATCAACCTTCACTACTGACAGGTCCGCTTTATTTCATTTATAAGATCTGTAGTGCTATCTCACTGGCCCGTCAGGTGGACGAGGCCTATGATCACGTCAAAGTGGTTCCAGTCTTTATCCTGGGAGGTGAAGACCATGATTTTGCGGAGATCGCAACTGCGAGACTGTTTGGCCGTGAATTCACCTGGCAGACTGAACAAAAAGGTGCTTGTGGTCGCATGTCGACGGACCGATTGGAGGAAGTATTAAGGGAAGTACAGGACACATTCGGGGCGGCTCCACATGCTGAGGAACTCATGGAGCTCATCGATCGCTCGGTTCAGAATGCCAAGGGCTACGGAGATTTCATGTTTAGATTGGTCCACGAACTTTTTGGAAGACATGGTCTCATCATTGCCAATATGGACAATGCGTCCATGAAACAGGTTTTGCTTCCCTACCTTGAAAAGGACCTCGAATCCCAAAGTTCCCACCAAGCTGTCACTGCAGATCAAGCATCACTGGAAGCTGCGGGTTTTAAAGCTCAGGCGCATGCCAGAGAGGTGAATATTTTTCTGCATCGAGAAGACCGTGAACGGGTGATATGGACTGGTGATGGATATCAAGTCGGAGAAGAGTTATTCCATCCTGATGAGTTCGTCGAATACCTCCGTAGTGACCCTGGTCGAATTAGCCCGAATGTCATCATGAGACCTATTTTTCAAGAGGTGATACTCCCCAATCTGGCGTATGTAGGAGGGGGAGGTGAATTAGCGTATTGGTTGGAACGAAAAACCCTTTTTGAAGCTTGGGACATTCCGTTTCCAATGCTCGTGCGAAGAGATAGTGTCATGATCGTCGATCGCAGATCCGCGCAGACGATCGAAAACGCAGGATTTAGCATTACTGACATGTTTGAGAGAGAAGAACAGATCCTTGGTCAGTATGCAGAACGACAAGTGTCGATCGATATCAGCTTTGATAAGGAGCGCAGTCAGTTAAAAACAGTTTTTGACAGCATGTCATCACGTGCCGAACAGTTGGATCCAACTATCTCCAAAACAGCTCTGTCTGAAGGAGCAAAAGCGATGAAAAGTATTGACTTAATCGAGAGTAAGCTCCTTAGAGCGGCTAAACAAAAAAATGAGGTCGGACTTAAAAAACTCTCAAAAATCAAGCACAAGCTCTTTCCAGGAAATGATGGACTTCAGGAGCGCTATGACAACTTCATCCCATACTTCCTACGCTATGGTCAGACTTGGATAGAGGAATTACTAATGCACTTAAACCCACTCGAAAAAGAGATGAAAATCCTCATCGAGGAATAGCAAGAAAAAAGGCACCGATTAAACATCGGTGCCTTCGCTGGTGACCCCGGGAGGATTCGAACCCCCAACCCTCAGAGCCGAAATCTGATATTCTATCCAGTTGAACTACGGAGCCAGCTGAATCGCTAAGGTAATGTGTAATTCAAAATGAGCAGATGTCCAATGTCAACAATCCTAAAAATGGATTGGGTCTGGATGAACAAAGTTGTAGTCAAGTGCCATTTTGACGGCTCGGTTAGAAACGATTTTAAACGGCACGGTTCCACGTTGCCATGTGGCAGGTTGTAATCCAAGCTTGTCCGCCTGAGCCGTGTAAAAATCTTTTTTTACCGGGTGCTCATCAGCACAAACGTTGTACGTCGACCCGGGCTGAGATTTTTTAATACAGAGCTCGATTACATTGAGACAGTCATCGAGATGGACCATGTTTACTGGAGTATCACCACCCTCTACTTCTTCACGTCCTGCGAACCACCTGCCAGGTTCGCGACCGAGCCCCGCTAAACCTGACAGGCGAAGGATAGTCCAGTTCTTACTTGCATCACTAACGAGTTTTTCAGCTGATAGAACTGCCTGACCAGATGGTCTGGATGGTGACGGTTGTGTAGATTCAGTCACTTCACCAAACGAGTCAGGATATACGCCAGTACTACTGATGTAGATAATGCTTGGATGATCTCGGTACTTTCGAAGTCGATTGAGAATAAGCTGTATGGCACTCGGATACCAAGTATTAACATCTGGATTTCTCCGGCCTGGAGGTATGCTGATGACGGTTAGATCACTCTGGAATATCTTTTCTGTAAAGTCTCCTGACAAATCCTCCTCAAGGATTAATTGGTTGGCTCGGATGCCATCATGAGAAAGTTGATCCTTTTTAGCAAGAGAAGTCGTGGATCCATGCACTTGGTAGGAGGCCAATAGCCTCTTCGCCAAGGGGTATCCCAACCAACCACAACCAATGATTGAAACTGATTCTATGCCTTGTGCCATGTCACCTTTTCATCGATATCCCCCCGTTTAGCTGGCAGATCCAACCCGATTTTTGGTATGCCCAGATAAAAAAGCCCCATACAGTGCTCATTTTCTTTGAGTCCAAAAAAGGGATTCATATCCTTGATCATCTTTGGCGAACTCCAGTAACCTCCATAACCTTTGGCAGTAACCCCTAACCATATGTTCTGAACCGCGCAGGCTACAGCAGCCATTTCTTCCCATTCTGGTACTGATTCATTAGGGTCCCTGTGCATGCAGATGGCAATGACATGTGATGATTGTAAAGCCTTCTTTTTTGTCTTCGCATGCTTTAAGCTGGAAAAGGCCTCCCCAGGATGATTCTTGACATACCAACTTCCAGCGAAATCACTCAACTTCTGTAGTGCATGATCTGCTACCACATGAAATCTCCAGGGCTCAGTCTTCCGATGATTGGGAGCCCAGTTCGCTAACTCCAACAACTCTCGGATATCTTCATCTGGAATCCTTTCGCCGGAGAACATGGGTGGAAAAACAGATCTTCTGGAGCGAATAACTTGAGATACGGGCTGAATCGTAGTCATTACAATTATCGTTTGAGGTAAAGTGCGGTGTTTACACGAAGATGAATAGATAACTACCTTCGCGCCATTTTTGACGTGACTAAAGCCACAATTTGGTGATGAAAATCAACTCGTTTCTAACCTTTTTGATGACCACCCTGGTGGTGTCAGCGATTAACTCTCAGGTAATCACAAGCATTGATACGATCTACGTGCAAGCTGGCCGAATCCCCATGAAATCGAATGCCACAGGACGAAACGTTAGTGTTGTAACTCCTGCCATGATCGGTGGAACTTATGCCACATCATTAGATGATCTGCTGCAATACATCCCAGGAATCGAAGTGCAGACCAGGAATGCATTCGGAGCTCAGGGAGATATCACGATGCGTGGCTCGACATTCACTCAGGTCTTGATACTTGTTGACGGAATGAGACTTAACGATCCCTTGACCAGTCACTTTAATAGTAACATACCAGTCGCTCCCTCTGAGATTGCGAGGATCGAAGTCTATCGCGGTGCGGCATCGGCCATGTATGGAGCAGACGCCGTGGGTGGAGTTATCAATGTCATCACCAAGACTATAGGAGATGATGACGCTACAAATGCCGAAATCAACCTTGGCCAACATCGACTCGTGCAGGCTCAAACGGGTTTTAGTAGATCCTTTGGTAACAGCTACTTCGGAGGTGGTTTTAGCCTTACCTCTTCGGACGGAGAACCAATACCTGGAAGGACGGTAGGTACAACAGAGTTGGAACCCTATAACAATTACTTTGATAACAAAAGCATCGGACTAAGCTATGCCCATCGCCTGCAGAACGGCTGGACGCTTCAGGCCAGGTCTGCCTATGACGATAGAGACTTTAGTGCCAGATACTTTTATACAACCAGCACCCTCGACAAGTCAACAGAAACGACGCGTAATTGGTGGAATCAATTAAGGCTCTCCCAAATCGGTCAAAAAAGTACGACTGAGGTCAACATGGCATATCGCTACAACACGGATGTCTTTGTATTCAGTCCAGACTTCCCTTCTACTAATCGGCACGTTTCTAAGCTTTGGAACCTGAATGTCGGACAGTTACGCAGTTTATCCCCTGAGATCACGCTGCGATACGGACTGCAAGCAGATCATCGATCTATCGTAAGTAATGATCGTGGTGACCATGCCGACCTTCATCTCGGGGCCTATGGGATGACTCATCT
The DNA here is from genome assembly GCA_038523965.1 of Bacteroidota bacterium. Lineage (GTDB taxonomy): Bacteria > Bacteroidota > Bacteroidia > Chitinophagales > Saprospiraceae > JAJRXG01. Next base: position 25,867 of record JBCBIX010000012.1, on the reverse strand, counting down.
CCTGCTGACTGATGAGCTTAACGCAACAGCAAGTTTGCGAGTGGACTATGACGAGAATTATGATGTAGAGATAACTCCTCAGCTTAATGTGGCCTATCGCCTCCCCAATCTCACGTTAAGAGCTGCTGCTGGAAGAAGTATACGCGCAGCTGACTACACAGAGCGATATGTCTCCTTTAACCTGGACAATTTAACTCCAGGGAGGAGTCTCGGCAATCCTGATCTTAATGCGGAGCGAAGTTGGTCACAGGAAATCGGAGCAGATATCTCAGTAGCGGATCAATGGATGCTCCGCACGACCGCATTCTTCAGACAGTCGGATGCCCTAATCGATTTTGTAAATACAAACGCATCTGATATTCGATTTAATCAGAGACTCCAACAAGGTGAAAACTACTTTTTCGCGCAGAACGTCACTTCAGTTAACACATCTGGCTTCGAAGTAGAATCATGGCTCACACATCGATTCAGCCAAGATGTAAGCCTGGACTGGGTCTTGGGTTATACCCATGTGAATACGACAAATGAGGAAAACACCATCTCAGTTTATATCTCCAGTCATGCCAGACATTTGATGACCAATCAACTCACCTTAAGATCTTCTCTTTTTGACTTGTCGCTTACCACTTTATACAAAGCACGAAATGGACGAATAGCAGAAGGCATCGCTGCTGAGTTGACGGATGACTATACAGTTTGGAGCGGCCGACTTAGGCTACATCTCACTGATCAAGTCAGTGGGCAGGTTCAGTTTCATAATCTTTTTGACACGGAGTATCAGGACATTTTAGGTGCTCCCCTACCAGGTCGGTGGTTTAGTGGCGGGGTGACGATGAGGCTATGATCAATCCGGCTGTTCACTCCTGTCTACTAAAGACGGATATCGTTGGCTCTGCTCCGTTGGCTTCATTAGCGATGTAGAGCCGCCTATTCCCATCAAAGCAAATCGCTTCGGGTTGTCTATGTAGGTGTGGATCCAACTTTATAGCGCAGACTACTTCCTCATCGCGTAGCACGGCCAATGATTGGCTGCGGGCACTTAGCATAAAGAGTTGATTATCAGATGCCGACATAGCCATTCCGGAGGGCCAAAAGCCTCGAGTTCCGCTCAGTTTGGCTATTTCTGCTGTAGAAATCTGAGCTGCAAGCGTGACGCGCGCCTTCTTTTCCAGAGGAACCGAGTACACTGGTTTCCTACCAATTTCTTGGTCTTTTTTTAAGCCTTTCTCTTTACACACCACGAAGAGATCTTTATCGAAATAAGCACCCTCGATATCTTGTAATCGTGTCAAATCATTTTTGTATCGCCCTGTGACTTCTTGTTTTATGAGATCGAATAAGGTCACATGGCCATTACTCTCCATGATGCAGACAATATCATTGTCAAGAGCCAAGGCTTCATAATCTCCACCTCTACCTATATCCCAAGTGAATCGGATTGCTCCATCTTCTGGGTCCAGACCATAGAGGACTCCCAATTCGTCATTGACCGCAAGTAGAATCTCGCGCCGCTGATAGTAAACAAGACCAGAGATCTCCTCTAATTCACTTGACAGGGTCATAATACGGTCAGGACGTTGCATATCATACGGAATCTGATCACATACATAGTCAACTGATTTACAATCCGTTAGTACCGAAAAAAGGACACCAATCAAACCAATCCATGAAGTACCAAATGATCGCATGTGTGCAAGGTTAATTATGATTAATGTAAGATCTTCGTTGGGAACGGCGACTAATTAGACAAGGACTATGGATACAACGACACAGACCACTACTTCTGCTGAACTCATTGCTTTAGAAGACCGCCATGGTGCCCATAACTATCACCCGCTACCAGTAGTACTTTCAAGGGGAGAAGGTGTATATGTCTGGGATGTAGAAGGCAAACGATACTTTGACTTTTTATCCGCATACAGTGCTGTAAATCAAGGCCACTGTCATCCACGAATTACAGCTTCCATGAGTGCCCAAGCCAGCAGGTTGGCCTTAACTTCACGCGCATTTCACAATGATCAACTCGGGGTTTACGAGAAGTATGTGACGGAGTACTTTGGTTTTGATAAGGTCCTACCCATGAACAGCGGAGCAGAAGGAGTTGAGACTGCTATCAAAATTTGCCGGAAGTGGGGATATGAGAAAAAAGGTATTCCAAATGGTGAAGCAAAAATCATAGTCTGTGGGCAGAACTTTCATGGACGCACAGTCACCATTATCTCTTTCTCGAGTGATCCAGATGCTAAGGGCCACTTCGGTCCATACACACCGGGATTTGTATCTGTACCTTATAATGATCTCGACTCCTTGTCCTCGGCACTTGATGAACATGGGGAGACTGTGGCTGGGCTATTGGTTGAGCCAATTCAGGGCGAAGCAGGTGTAAACGTACCAGATGCAGACTTCATTCCAAAAGCAGCGGCCTTATGCCATGAACACAATGTCCTGTTTATCGCCGATGAGATCCAAACGGGTCTGGCACGCACTGGCTCACTCCTTGCCGTCTGTGGAGACTGCTCATGCATCCATAGCTGTGAACAACAGTCCACCTATACCAGACCAAACATCCTGATCTTAGGAAAAGCCCTATCGGGGGGCTCCTACCCTGTCTCTGCTGTCTTAGCGGATGATGAAGTTATGGAGGTCATCCAACCAGGTCAACATGGTAGTACTTATGGAGGTAATCCAATCGCATGTGCAGTAGCGATGACAGCTTTGGAAGTATTGAAGGATGAAAAATTAGCTCAGAATGCACGTACTCTCGGTCATCAGTTTAGAGAACGAATGCAACGCTTAGTAGATAAGTACAACATCTTACTAAAAGTCCGAGGAAAGGGCCTACTAAACGCCCTCCTGATCAATGACAGTCCGGATAGTAGCACCGCATGGGATATGTGTGTGAGTTTGGCCGAACATGGTCTTCTTGCTAAACCTACCCACGGTAATATCATTCGCTTTGCACCACCACTGGTGATGACCGAAGATCAACTGCAAGAATGTTGTGATATCATAGCAACTGTCGTAGAGAGGTTTGATCAATAATTCTGGATGAGCTTTGAGTCTTTTGCGGACTGCTTTGTTCTTTCTTTACCGACTCAACTACTCAAACCTAAATGAACATATCAGTAATCGGAGCCGGCACGATGGGCAATGGCATTGCCCATGTCTTTGCTCTAAAAGGACACCAAGTCCAACTCGTGGACATCTCAGATGAGGCGCTTCAAGGTGCCCTTCAGACCATCGAAAAGAACCTAAGGCGTATGGCGTCTAAGGAACTCATTCCAGAAAGCGCGGTACAAGCGAGTCTATCACAGATCAAAACCATCACTGATCTTTCAGAAGGGGTAGCAAAGGCCGATTTGGTTGTTGAGGCCGCCACAGAGCGAGAGGATCTAAAGCTTTCCATCTTCGAAACCATCGACCTGGCTGCTCCAGCCTCGGCCATTTTAGCATCAAACACCTCTTCCATATCCATTACGAAGATTGCCACGGCCACTCATCGTCCAGCACAAGTGATTGGCATGCACTTCTTTAATCCTGTTCCTGTGATGAAGTTAGTCGAGGTCATCCGAGGATATAGTACAAGTGATGAGACGACTCGTAAGGTCATGACACTTTCACAAGATCTGGGCAAAATCCCAGTCGAGGTGAATGACTATCCAGGATTCGCCGCCAATCGAATTCTAATGCCTATGATCAACGAGGCCATAAAGGCACTGAACGAGGGAGTTGCAGGTGTCGAACAGATTGATACTGTGATGAAACTCGGTATGGCCCATCCAATGGGTCCGCTTCAACTGGCAGACTTCGTGGGCTTAGATGTTTGCGTTAACATATGCAGGGTTATGCAAGAAGGACTTGGTGATAATCGCTACGCCCCCAACCCTCTTTTAGTCCGGATGGTAACAGCAGGTAAATTGGGTAGAAAGTCAGGTGAGGGCTTCTATGACTATAGCCATGGTGGAAAGCAGTTAGTTGTCGCATCTTCGTTTCTATGATTAAAAAAGCTGGTATTGGCCTTTTTGGGCTTTTGGTCTTAGGATTTCTATCCTTTGTCGTAGGTCCAAAGCCTACGTTTGAGCCAATCGATAATACACCGTCGCAGACTGTCTACGACATCGCCAATCTTGATCAACTTATCGCTGACAGAGAAGCTAAGGTAGAAGGGATTAAATCAGACAACGAAGCGCGAATTGTCTGGGCAGATAGTACAAAGCAAAGGACTCCGTACAGTATTGTTTACCTCCACGGATTTTCGGCCAGTCAAGGTGAGGGCTTCCCTATTCATCTCAATTTGGCTGATTCCCTCGACATGAATCTGTATCTCCCCAGACTGCCAGAGCATGGTATCGCAGGTGAGGAAGCAATGACCTCTCTTACACCAAAACTACTTGTCGATGCTGCTAAAGATGCTATCGCTATCGGTCGTTCAATTGGCGAGAAGGTTATCGTGATGAGTTGTTCGACAGGGGGGACTCTTTCGATATTCTTAAGTGCAAACGACCCTTCGATAGCAGGTCAAATCCTGCTTTCACCGAACATTGAGATCAAAAATTCTTCGGCCAAGTTGGTCACAGGCCCCTGGGGAAAGCAATTGGCCTATCAGGTCATGGGGGCAACTCGTAGTTATCCTGTTGAAAACGAGGATCACGGAAAGTATTGGTCAACCGCTTACTCCACCAACGGGGTCATCGCTCTCCAAGCTCTACTGGACAATACGATGAAACCTGAAATATTCGAAGCAATTAAGACTCCAGTGTACTGCGGCTATTACTACAAGGATGAAGAAGAGCAGGATAACGTCGTGTCAGTAGAGGCTATGCTGGAGTTCCGGGAACAGCTACAGATACCGGCTGATGATATCGAGTACGATGCTTTTCCAGATGCGGGTAATCATGTCATCGGGTGCAGCTATCGCAATCCATACTGGCAACGGGTAGAAAGCGAGATCTATGACTTTATCATGACTGAGTTCATGTAACCGTAGGCAGGCTCATGGCCAATTTTAGAGTGCATGGTTGAAGGAAATAGCCCGATACTACGTCAAAATCTTTATTCGATGAAGGCCATCCAATGCGTGAAACTCGGACCACCTGAAGACCTACAGTTAAATGAAGTTGACCTCGGTCCAGTAGGGCCAAAACAGGTTAAAGTAAAGATCGAATCCTGCAGTGTCAACTACCCAGACACGTTGATAATACAAGGCCTCTATCAATATCGTGGAGAGGTTCCTTTCACCCCGGGTAGTGATGTAGCTGGAGTCGTTGAAGAAGTTGGAACTGAAGTCAAGCGTCTACAGAAAGGAGATAGGGTATTTGGTGCCATACAGACTGGTGGGTTTGCGGAAGCCGTGATCGCACCAGAACGCGCCTTTTTCCCGATTCCTCCCGTAATGGATTCCAAGGTCGCCTCTTCATTCATGATGGCATATGGCACTTCTTATCATGCACTTAAACAACGAGCGCAGATTCAACCAGGTGAAACACTGGCGATCCTTGGTGCATCCGGTGGGGTTGGGCTCGCCGCCGTAGAATTAGGAAAAGTCATGGGTGCCAATGTCATCGCCTGCGCATCTACAGACCAAAAACTGGAACTGTGCAAAGAGTACGGAGCAGATCATACCATCAACTATAGTGATGCCGACTTAAAGTCATCTCTCAAAGAGCTTAGTGGGGGTGGCGTTGATGTGATATATGATGCAGTGGGAGGGTCGAAGACGGAGCCAGCGCTGAGAGCCATGTCTCCTGGTGGAAGGCATCTTGTTGTTGGATTTGTGGGTGGTATTCCGAGCATTCCACTTAATCTGCCATTGTTGAAGACGTGTCAGATCGTAGGTGTCTTCTGGGGCAGTCATGTTCAACGCGAGCCTCTGGTGCATCAACAAAACATGTTGGAACTCTTAGGGCTCTACCAAGAGAAGAAAATCAAGCCTCATATCTCAAAAGAATACCCCCTCTCAGAAGCCCCAAGAGCATTAAGGGATATGATGGAGCGCAAAGTCAAAGGTAAAATCGTGGTCGTACCCTGAACCAACTAAATCCGATCGAACATTTACTCATACTCGTTGTAAGATGAGAATGAAAATTCTCTTCGTCATTATCATGCTCTGCACCGGCATCTCTCTCACTGGACAGATAGGCAATCTAAAGGATCTACGATGGGAAAAACGGATTCTGGTAGTGGACGGAGTTGACTCCATACGCTCTAAGCAGGTTAGTGTGTTCCAGGATCAACAGAAGGAATGTAATGATAGACGACTATTAGTGCTTATCCCGCAGGACAACACCACGCTTATCTCGATTAATGAGCTGCCTCGGAGACAGTACAGCTTCAGTAAGAAGATTTATCGGAAGGTAGATCGAGAGAAGAACCTGAACGTCGTTTTATTGGGTTTAGATGGAGGAGTTAAATACTCATCCACCACATTGGTCATGCCGCAGACCATTTTTGATCTCATCGATAGTATGCCAATGAGAAAGAATGAAATCAGGTACCGGAAACAGTAGGTTATCGAACAATGCGGGTGGATCGTAGAGAATCTAATCAGGACGCGTGGATAATCAGATACCTTAGATTCAAAATCTGAAAGAACTCATGGCTGGAAAATATAAGATGACGGGATGTGCCCGTTTTTTCTTTTTCTTGATCATCCTAATACCCATTGCCTACTTTGGATCTAAGTACCTGATGGAGTCTGGTACCTGGGACGAAGTTCGAGAGACTGTAGGGATTGAAAAAAGTGACGACAGATCTGAATCAAATCCGTTGTCATACGAAAATGATACGGATACAAGGCGACTGGAGCGTAAACTCCAGCAGCTAATCGAGACCATCCGAGAGCAGCAAACAACCATTGATCAACAGCAAAAAACGCTCAATGACCAGCAGGACTTAATAGTCCAACTCAAACGTCGACTTGGAGAATCCACTGCGTCTCCAACGCAAACGCAAGCGTCACCAGAATCCAACCAACCACGAGAAACACCCGACAGTGGTGAGTCATTAGAAGAGTTGCTAAAGGAGGCTGACCGCGCAATGAGAAATAACCGAAACTAAGCTCGCGAGTCAAGGCGAGATAGCATCAACACTAAGAAGGCACCGAGCACCAAGGCAACGATGCATAGTAGAAGCTTTGGGTCTGTGTAATTCTGATAAGTCATCGGAAGAAGATTAGTCTCCGTCAATATCTTCCACTCCGTATGAGTAGGAAGTATTGTGGAGCCAATAGTCTCAACATTGCCAGTTGTTTTGTCCATGGCCGTTTCGATCAACTTCCACGGCCATAGCTTATTTAGTGACCCGATGAGGATACCGATCATCACGGCCATAGTTGGATTTCGAAACTTGGCAAATAGCCACGATAATACTTTGGCAAAGGTGAACAACCCGATTAGTACCCCCAGACCAAAGAAGACTAACGTTCCCAAAGCGCTAAAATCTTGCTCGGCGATGATCGCTTTTAACCCATTTATTATCGAGTCATACAATCCAAGAAGAAGCAAAATGAAACTCCCAGACACACCTGGCAACATCAAGGCTGAGACGGCAAGCATTCCAGATAAAAAAAGATAGACAGGATTAGTAGATCCAGTTACAGGACTAAACATGGTAACCGCGTAGGCAAAGGCAGCTCCAACTACAGCCATTAGGATACTCTTCCGGTCCCACTCGACGTCTTTGCCAAGCAGTACGGCACTCGCCAATACTAACCCAAAAAAAAGTGCCCAGAGAATCTCTTTGTTCGTCTCTAACATGTGACTGATTACAAGAACTCCGAGTATCAATCCGCCAGCCATGCCAAATAATAACCAGAGCAAAAATGGTCCATTGATCGCCTTCCAAAAGGCTGCTCGATCTGACAATATCAACTTAAGGTTACCCGGATTTATCGACTTGATTGTCCAAAGGAGCTCTTCGTAGATGCCTGTAATGAAGGCCAAGGTGCCTCCGGACACTCCCGGAATCGCTTCTGCGATACCCATCGCCATACCTTTCAAGGTGAGCATCAATTTCATCATCGCAACATATTATGATCTTCCATAATATGGGCAAGATAGAGAAACGCTAAAGACTCTGGCTTAGTCAAAATCCCTCGGAGGAACAGCAAGTGTCGAATCTGCAAGAACAACTGTCATCGAATCAATCGAAAGATCCTTCGAACCCGGCACTCTTGGCCGACCAGCATCCACCCAGGCGGTATACCAGGATGATCCAACAGCTGCAATAGCCTTGCGCATCTGCTGCTCGACCATGTCATCCAGAGCGGCACTATAGGCCAAGGCATATTCTTCGCATTGGATGCGGACAGTTCGCTCATTTCGTTCGTCAAAGCAATATTGTTTATCAGTATCAAAACTCTGACGAAGCTCCATCTCCTTATCTAATACGTCTCGGACTAAAAGGTGACTATCAAGTATAAACTGCCAAAAGAAAGAAGGCATATCCTCGATGTACTTAGCGCGTCCGGTGAATAGATCGTACTCCTGAGATAGCAATTCTGGAATACGACTCTCCCAGAATGCATGAATACCATCTTGCCCTGTGAGTTGGCCATTGTAATTGAGCGTCGTGTGTAATGGCACATGTCCGTCTGAGATATAATGACCTATCTCAGTACTTAACCGAATCACCAATGGCCAATCTTGGGCTCTAAATGCACTCTCTAATCGATTCTGATACGTGATCAGGTGATAGGGTAAAATCCCAAATTCCGTAAAGTGCTCAGTGAAGATGAGTCGGTCACCTTCACTACTGTCTCTTAACCAAGAAAGAGGGAGGTCGATGTATGTCTCGTCGAGTAGCTCATATGTGCGTATATCGACTTCATGTCTGAGGTACGCCTGCATGTTCTCGATAAACTCCGAACTTTCAATATTCTCTTCCGACCAGGTTCGGATGGTATCTGACCCGATAAGCAATGAAACATCACCATATCTCACAATGGCATCGGCAAATGTTCGAGGCACATCTGGGAACGGATATGAACCCCATTGATCGATGTCTATGTAATGACGTACGGCTTCAAGGGGGCTTGCGTGTCTTCTCCGATCAGGATCTACACTATGCTCAATGACAAAGTCAATATTGGACTTGTAGAGCGGAAGTAAATCAACCGGCAGGGTGAACGCTGCAGTTCTGTTGATAAGCTTATGTCCAAAAAATCCCCAGTCAAATTCGACGCTTCTCAGACTCAGAAAAGCAGGAGCCACAAGGATTGAGAACAACAGTAGAAGACTAAGCTTACGCTCTACCATAACGATGACGTCTGTACAGATATGTCAGCAAGTATAGACCTATCACCATCGCGATGGGTAGTACCAAAATCTGAATTATCGCAGAGTTAATATTGGTTCTCCATTTCGATCTATCGACAAGAGAGACATCCATCCTTCGCTGTCTCAGTCGAATGACTTCATCACCGTGGATTATGGATTCGAGGACTTGGTCCATCCAAAGTACGTTAGCATCATACATCTGTCGGTCCCAGATATTGTAGCCAGCAGGCCAGTACCGTCCATTACGATCCTGGGGCGGAGTGACGAACTGTGCATCTGAGATGACAATCTGTGTCGTCGAGCGAGAGCCATCATATCTTATGGTCTTCCGAAACGCTTGTTCCTCGTCGGTGAGTCGGAGATCGCCGAAATAAGGGTCGAAAATACCTTTAAGCTGTACTCCTACAGGTAGTCGTTCCACCCCAAAGTCGGCTTCTTCGAGTGCCTTTGTCATGAGGCCAAAATCAAGAATTGCTGGAGACGGGGTTGTTTTAGAATTTGGTGAGCTGAATAGAATTGGTTCTATCTTGAGAAGCTCTTGGTTATCTCGTACAGAGATCGGCGAGGCATAGGGAATATGCATTTCACCAACAAAACGATTGAGCACAGATCCCTGATCAAATCCGACGACTCTGAGATGATAGGGATAGGGTAAACTCTCGGTGGCTGCGGTCCCACCTTGAGACCCAACTACCTGGGGTATAGTATGGCAGGATAGATCTTGGATCAGTTCTGGCTCGATCTTGACGCCATAGTTAAAGAGATAGTCGTCCAAATTGAGTTGACCAGTAGTTGCCAGATATGGTCCATCGGACAGGCTATCCAGAGTTACAGAAAACTTGTCTACACACCACACAACTGGAACACCAGATGACGCCAGAGCATCAATAGCAACGAGTTCATCTCTGGGTAAGTCACGGTTAGTTACCACGATGATGGCATCTAATGAGGTATACAGCTCAAGCAATGAGCCATCAGAGGCATTGACATACTTCCTACCCGAGATTCGAGAATCACGATTAAAACCTTCTGCGATGAGTGCCGACTTGGGTCCAAGGACCGCTACCTGATCTAACCGATTTTGATTTAGACTGCGTAGCGCCCTGACAAGCTTCGACTCAAATGAGAACTGTGATCTAAGCAAGGTCGACTCTTCGGACTCTGTGAGTAATCTTGGCTCCAGTATATCGACAAAAAGGAGTTCATCAACAGTCTGCAGTGACACGAATGGATAAAGCAGACTTTGACTCACCTCGTCTTGACTTTGTACCTGACGGCTTAATGGCTCCACACCACGAGAACCCAAGAACTTTCGAAATGCTGCGACCTCATCAGGTGGTCCTTCATTTGGGTTCTTGTACTCTATCTGAATCAGTGGTTGATATCGACGTGCACGAGCCAAGATCCGATCGATATACGTTCGATATGTAGAGAATGACCGCGGTACACTTTCATCTAAGAGTACGGTAATGACAAGTGGCTCAGTTTGGACCAATTGATCTTTCAGACTTTGGTTAAGTGTATGGCGTTGATCTGGTGTTACATCCAGTTCGACATTCATCAGCGACGCAACAATCATCACTGCGGCAAAAGCTGCCGTTCCAACCAAGAGGCGATGTGGTAGCTTATTCATATCAGGCTGACTTGGAACTCCACAAAGAGTGAGCAATGAAGAATCCAAATCCGATGAGCGACACCACATATAAAATCGATGTCAAACTAACCAAGCCAATCCCCCACACTGCTATTACTGTAGACAGACTATATCGGTTGATCTCATAGGAGAGAGTCGCGCTCCAAAATGGTAGTTCACTTATCCAACTAATGCCTTGATGCATAATCAACGAAAGCAGCATCGCCAACAGGACCATCAAAGCCGTATTCGACGTAAATGCAGACACGATCAGAGAAATGACACAAAAGATTGTCATCAAGAGAATAGAGCCAATGATTCCAATCACGAGTTCAAGTAACTGGAAAGAGGTCCCTTCCGATATCGCACTGACAACGGCGAGATGTGGTAGTGTTAAGCCCATTAGGATCATCGAGAGACTGAATCCAGCAAAAAACTTAAAGAGCAAGATGTCCATCCACGCTATACCTCGTGAACGCCAGACATCATATAATCCATCTTCTGCCTCCTTTGGCATCCGGCTATACATCAAAGGGATGAATACGATAAGCATACCCGTCAACCAGATCCAATACAAATCGGTAGAAGCGTATCCGTAGGTCAAATACGATGTCTGTGGGAAAAACCAGAGAATGGCGTAACTCATACAGATGAGAACTATCATCAATATGGCCCACGAGCGCTGAGTTAATGCAAGTAAGAGATCCTGCTTGAATAGTATCCAGATGCTCCTCATAGAACTAAGAGTTGCTGGACAGGATCCCGAACCAAGTCCATCTTGAGAATGCGAACCTGCTGCGAGACAGCATGATCAAATACTTCGGTCCGTACATCTTTATCTGCCCTTATGCGAAAGCTATTGTTACCCGAAACTTTGACCTGAGTACCGTCGATGATGTCAAAGGGGACTTCCATAGCCTGGTCTACCTCAACGTCGAGAATAAAGAGCGTAGAAAGCTCTGGCCGGAAGTCCGAGGAAATACAACCATCATTTAAAACGACAATCCGATTGCAGATGGCATCTATCTCCTGCATGAGGTGACTGGACAATATGACGATTTTACCAATGGCCGCTTTTTGGATTACCCGACGATACTCGATGATCTGAAGCGGATCTAATCCATTGATGGGCTCATCCAAGATGATAATCTCTGGATCATGTATAAGGACAGAAGTTAAGCCCAAACGCTGTTTATATCCTTTTGACAACTCACTAATCGGTCGATGAGCGACTTCCTTAAGTCCGATCTCATGGATCCACAGATCTACAGCATCGTATCCTAATCCATGCAGTGATGCCAAGCCATGTAAATACTCTTTTACGTATAGAGATTGAGGAAGTGGATTACGCTCTGACAAATATCCTATCCTGGATCCACTTTGAGACAATTCGATACTACCGCTGGATGGGGACAATAGACCGGCTATAATTTTAAGTAGCGTGGATTTCCCAGCCCCATTTTTGCCTACCAGACCGACGATATCATTTTCTCTGATGGAGATGGATACATCCGACAGAGCGAGATGATTCCCGTAGCTCTTTGATATATGATGCAGATCAAGACGCACTAATCCAGAGCTTCGATTTGGTTGATAATAGATGTGATGTCATAGGCTTGCTCTACTGAATACCTTCCAATAGATGTGCGTCGCAATCGATGTAAATAAGCACCTGTCTGTAACACACGTCCATAGTCGTAAGCTAACGACCTGATATAGGTGCCTTTAGAGCATCCCACTTCAAAATGTACATCTGGCAAATCCATCGTAGATAGTGTGAATGAGCTTATGTTAACTCGTCGTGGTTCTCTTGCCACTTCCTTGCCACGACGTGCGTGTCTATAGAGAGGTACTCCATTTTTTTTGATGGCACTATACATCGGTGGTAGTTGTGAGATCATCCCTGTAAGTGATCCCGCCGCCTCGTTCAATTGCTGTTTTGTTAGTCTTTGATAAGGATAATAGCAATCTGGTTCTTGCTCGGCATCATAGGTGGGTGTGGTACGAAAAAGTCGAATCACCCCTTCATAAGTCTTATCCTGCGCTTGGTATTGATCTGCCAACTTTGTGTATTTCCCGATACAGATGATGAGTAAACCTGTTGCAAGGGGATCCAACGTACCAGCATGACCAACCTTGTATCTTTTGATACCTGTCTTTCGCTTAAGCTCCCATCTCAGCTTATTAACAACATCGAATGAAGTCCAGCCTGAGGGTTTATCCACTAAGATGGCTGCTCCATCTTCCAGATGGTTTGGCATCAGGGGGCGATCTATTGTAATGACGTTATCCAACAATACTGATGATGAGTGTGAATAGTCCGATGCCAATGCAGTAATAGCCGAAGTATTGAATTTTGCTTTGTTTGACCAGCGCTATCATCCATCGGCAAGCCAAAATTCCAACGATGAACGAGGTAATAAGAGCGATCAATATTGGTGCTGCCAGAGTAGAATCAAGGCCCCAACCTCCTTGTAATAAGTCGAGAATCGCCTTTCCAAAAATGACTGGTAACACCATCAGGAAGGAGAATCTTGCCGCTCGATCACGACTTACTCCAAGCAAAAGGGCCAAAGCGATAGTCATCCCACTGCGAGATATCCCAGGAAGGATAGCAACTGCCTGGGCGATTCCAATCAACAGAGCTCGTCCGTAAGTCAATTTGTTAGATCTGTCCTTTGTGAAGGATGTCAAAAAAAGTAAACCACCAGTACAGATAAAGAAAATTCCAACGTGCCATATCCCACCCTCAAACAGACCTTCGATTTGTTCTTCGAAGGTCAGCCCTACTACTAATGCAGGTAGCATCGACAAGAGGATTTGGCCAACTAAATCAAGCTCCTCGGATCTCTCAAGAGCGCATAACGATCGAAACAATGCTATAAGATCCTTCCAAAAGACCACCACGATGCTCAGGCATGTTCCCAGATGGACCAGAACAACCATCATCAAGTCACTGTCGATACTATCAGAACTGCCAAAAAAATGATTAAGTAGCTCTAAATGGCCACTACTACTTACAGGAAGAAACTCAGTCAATCCTTGTAAAAGGCCGAGCAACAATGCTCTCCACAACTCTGGCATGCACCCTACTTAAAGATGGCGTAGACTTCTATAGCAAGTCCAGTAAGAATAACTATCGGTGCTAAGGTGATCCTTCTAAATGAGTAGATACGATCATCTTCCCAGACATCTGGGCTTGGCATAGCTCCACCGGACATCAGGAACATCCCGATGACAATCAGTGCGATACCGATGAATACCCATTTGAAATTCTCTCGTCCAAAAAGCATATCTGCTGTAGCCGCTGCACCTGCTCGAGTACTGCTCGATCTACCTTTGCCTTTGATTTTCGTTTTTGCCTTGGTAGGCTCCAATTTTTTAGCAGCCTTTGCGGTCACGACCTTCTTTTTCTTGGCAGTGTCGACGACGACCTTCTTCGGTTTATTCTTAGCTGATTTGGCCACTATATCGGATTTTGATATTCGTTAAGGTATGTTTTGGTTGCTCGATCAGTCGTTAAATAGTACATGATCATAGCTATGACAATTACGCATAGACATGCCATTCCAGATTGTAAAATTGAGATTTCAAAACCTCTTAATATCATCTGATTGATCAATATGATGTTAATCACGAGCAGGATGCAGGCTGTAAGGCCACATCTCAGGGCTCTGTGCAGAGAGGACCTCAGGAACGGTTTCTTGATGTAATCTGCTGTTGAACCTGCGAGATGCATGGCGATGATGCTTGATCTCGCGTCCGCGATCGATTGGCGCAAAGAATATGCGATGACCATTATCACTGCCGCCATAAGAACTGCACTCAGCACCAACAAGCCTATTCTAAATCTTGCCAACCCCTTGCCAACACCAGAAAACAGATCTTCTTCGTAGTAGAATCCTGAGACTCCTGTTATCTCAAGCACCTGCTGACGAAGATTAGTCCTTTCAATATCACTCACCCCATCTGTTCTGAAGGTGATGATGTCTCTGAAGACATCCTTTTCTATATTCTCCAATCCTGGGAAGTCGTGGACCATCACCTCGCTCGCTTCTTCTCGAGGGATGTAACTAACCGAGTTAGCCTTGACCATCGGATGATCAGACAGTAGTGATTCCGCAGTTATTCGATCCTGTGGTGCGATATCTTCTGCCAACTCCGCGATAAACAGTGCCGAAGATGATAGCTCCTCATCAATTGTTATTCCCTTAATGATCGAAACAGCTAAGAGACCGAGCAACCAAAGCAGGAGCGTACTTATTACGGTGTGTAGATAATTCATATGTCGAGAGATCTTCTCGCCTCACAAATATTAGAAAATATGCTATATGTCCTTATTTCAGGACTATACCAGGAAGTGATGTAGTTCAGAATACCCATAAAAGGGTAATAGTGAGATTCACTAATCCTTCTACCTTGTCAATCATTATTAACCAAAATACGTGACAATGAAAGTATTATTTGCCTTGGTGATGTGTCTTGGGGCATTCACCTACTCTGCGCAAGCTCAGCAAGGAGAGTTTAAGTTTGGTGCAGGTGCTCATTTCTTTTTTGATGGTGCTTCTTTCGGTGTTCAGGGAAAGGGAAACTATGGTATCAATGACGAATGGGCAGGTCAGGCTTCTTTCTCCTATTTCTTCGAAGACTTCACCTTCTGGACATTAGATCTTGATGCACACTACGGAGGCTTAGAACTCGGAGATGTTGAAGGGTTTGCACTTAAGCCTTTTGCAGGTTTGCAGATTGCCAACGTAAGTGTGGCAGGATTCGGAAATACGGAGATCGGTATCAATCTCGGACTTAATGCCACACTGCCTTTAGATGGAGGTTTGAGTGTGTACATCGAACCGAAATTGGTGATAAGTGGTGCTTCAGGCCTTGCTTTGGCTGGTGGGGTGTACTTTTAAGTCCTACAGAACAGACATAATGAATTGATAAAGGCGCCTTCTCGGTGCCTTTTTTTATCCACCTACCTTTGATCTACACCACGACTTTGTCTAATGCTTCGATGCAGTTCCTTCTTCCTACTGATCCTCTTCTCTTGTCAGTCCCCACAATACACCTCAAATCCATCACAAGTGTCAGATGACTTCGATATCCAAGGCCATCGAGGGTGTCGAGGTTTAATGCCTGAGAATACTCTGCCAGCATTTCAGAAGGCACTTGAGCTTGGAGTTAACACCTTGGAGATGGATCTGGTCATCTCCCAAGATGACAAGGTTGTTGTATCACATGAACCTGTGTTCCGCGCTGGAATTGGGCTTACTCCAGATGGCCAACCCATCAAAAAGTCAGATCAGGATGACCACAACATCTATCACATGCCCTACGAGCATGTTAGAAAGTATGTCCTTGGTACTATCCCAGACAGCAAGCATCCTAATCGAGAAGACATCAAAACATTCAAACCTCTCTTCGTAGAGGTGGTACGACAGGCGAAGGATTATAGCTATACCATGGGAGAGCCAATGCCCTGGTTTAATATCGAGATCAAGCGAGAGAAGGACAAAGACGGCACGTACCACCCACCAGTGGAGAAATTTGTGGACCTCGTCCTCGAGCAAGTAACTAAGCAGGATATAGAGGACAAGACGATTATTCAATCATTTGATCTCGAAGCGCTCCGACTCACCAAGAGTAAAAATCCTCGCCTCAAGACTGCCCTACTCATCATGAATCGGAAATCACCCGAAAAAAATATTCAAGAACTTGGGTTCAAACCTGATGTATACAGCTGTTACTACAAGTTGCTCTCGGAGAAGTCCGTGACCTACCTACATGAACAGGAAATAGATGTCATCCCCTGGACCGTAAATAGTGTTGATGATATCTCAAAGATGATAGCGCTTGGGGTCGATGGAATCATCTCCGATTATCCGGATCGTGTTATAGCTCAGGTCAGATAAGTACGAAAGATGCCGATACTGGACGCCAGCGACTTCCAGCCATCTCGAAAGTACAGAAGTGCCCACTACAGTACCTTGGTCCCTTATCTTTTTGGCTCTTTTCCCAAAATCGAGTTTCGGCGCGAGCGAATAGATACAGCGGACGGAGACTTTCTGGATATCGATTATGCGGGATCTGGCAGTAAAAAGCTCGCCGTGATCCTCCATGGACTGGAAGGAAACAGCTCAGCGAGCTACAATTTGTTAAGTGGGACAAAATTTTTAGAAAAAGGCTGGGATCTCGCCTGTCCAAACTATCGTGGCTGCTCTGGGGAGTTGAATCGTAGATTCCAGATGTACAATAGCGGAACAACTGATGATCTGGATTTGGTCCTCCGCCACGTGACTCACGGATACGAGACTGTCAGTGTGATTGGTATCAGCTTAGGTGGTAATCTGGTATTAAAGTATGCAGGTGAAGGGGTGTATGAGATCCCAAAAAATGTGCATTCGTTTGTCTCAGTATCCGCGCCAGTCCATCTCTCGAATGCATCCCAAGCATTGAAAAAAAGAGAAAATTGGATCTATCAATGGAACTTTCTACGAACACTACTTTGGAAGGTGTATCGCAAATCCAAACAATTTCCTGGGCGTATCGATACCTCGAAGATTTGGAAGACAACGAATCTTTTCTTGTTTGACGAGTACTTCACAGCACCCATGTTTGGGTACGCTTCAGCAGAGGATTACTATTCGGCATGTATGAGTATCCAGTTCTTGGATGAAATCAACATCCCTACCCTTTTACTAAATGCACAGAACGATCCATTTCTCGGTGATCTATGTTTCCCATATGAGATAGCTGATCGATCTTCACATTTTCATCTCTGTGCGCCCGCCTATGGAGGACATGTTGGCTTCGCCTATGCGCGCAATGATCGGAGCTATCTCGTCCAGCGTATAAGTAGTTTCGTAGATCAATATGTACCATCATCAGTCCTCAGCACAGACTAATCTTCTTCAGAATTAATGGTCATTTTTGCGCCTTTATCGTAAGCACAGAGAATGATCGACTACGCAGCCATAGAACGAAAATGGAGAGCATACTGGGATGAGAACGAAACCTATCGCGTCACAGAGAACACCTCAAAACCAAAGTATTACGTCCTGGATATGTTTCCGTATCCCTCAGGGGCTGGACTACATGTAGGCCATCCATTAGGATATATTGCTTCTGACATTTTCTCTCGTCATAAGCGGATGAGCGGTTACAATGTGCTACATCCGATGGGATTTGATGCATTTGGATTGCCGGCAGAGCAGTACGCACTACAGACAGGAATTCACCCTGCTGTATCTACTCAGCAAAATATGGAGCGCTATCGGGAACAGCTGAGCGCATTAGGATTTTCATTCGACTGGAGTAGAGAACTGTACACCTGTGATCCCAACTATTACCGTTGGACGCAGTGGATCTTTATCCAACTCTACGAACATTACTATGATAATAAGCACCAGAAGGCTTTACCAATTACCTCATTAGTAGCCACATTCGAATCAACTGGTAACAGTGATATAGATGCAGCAAACTCTTGCGACACCATTTTCTCGGCTGCTGAGTGGATGGCAATGAACCGGAATCAGCAGGAGGACATCCTCATGCAGTATCGACTGGCTTTCAAGAAGATCGGATACGTTAACTGGTGTGAAGAACTCGGTACAGTCCTGGCTAATGATCAGGTGAAGGATGGCGTGTCCGAGAGAGGTGGTTTTCCCGTCGTCCAAAAGGCAATGTCTCAGTGGTATCTCCGAATTACGGCATACGCAGATCGATTGCTTTATGATCTTGAGTCTGTAGACTGGTCGCATGCCCTTAAAACGATGCAACGCAATTGGATTGGAAGATCAGAGGGCGCAAGTGTATGGTTCGCGATCGAGGGTTCAGAGGAGAAAATCGAAATCTTCACGACTCGTATTGATACGATCTATGGCGCCACTTACATGGTGTTGGCTCCTGAACATGATCTGGTCAGGCAACTAACCACAGAAGAACAACAAGCTGATGTAAACGCCTATTTGGCCTACACAAGCGCTAAATCTGAGGTCGAGCGAATGGCCGAAAAGAAAGTGACAGGGACCTTTATTGGGGCCTATGCCATAAATCCGTTTACAAATGATCGTCTTCCGATCTACATCGGAGAATATGTTCTCAAAGACTATGGTACTGGTGCCATTATGGCTGTCCCCAGCGATGACGATCGCGATAAGGCATTTGCCCAAAAGTTTGACATACCCATCATCGATGTGGTTGACAAAACGGATTACCCTGGCGCTACCCTTAGCGATAAGGTTGGTAAACTGATCAACTCTGACTTCCTTAATGGATTGGAGGTAAAGGACGCCATCAAGGCAGCCACAGAGCATGCCGAGAAAATAGGAGTAGGAAAAGCAGTCGCTAATTATAAAATGCGTGATGCCAACTTCTCAAGGCAGCGATATTGGGGAGAGCCATTTCCGATCACATACGATTCGGATGGAATAGCCCATCCTGTGGCCAATGAGCATCTTCCTGTAGTTCTGCCCGATACCCAGGATTTCAAACCTGCAGCTGGAGGCTTATCTCCTCTGGCGCGGCTTACAGACTGGGTCACACTATCCAGTGGACATACCCGTGAGACTGATACAATGCCTGCAGTGGCAGGATCATCCTGGTACTATCTACGCTACATGGATCCTTCGAATGATGAGAATTTCGCTTCGCCTGAGGCCATCAACTACTGGCAGTCGGTAGATCTCTATGTAGGAGGAGCCGAGCATGCTGTCGCACACCTGCTCTATGCACGATTTTGGCACAAGTTCTTGTACGACAAAGGCTTAGTTCCTACCACCGAACCATTCAAGAAACTGATCAATCAAGGGATGATTCAAGGAACCATAGAGTTCATCTACCTTCGAAAGAATCAGGATGCAACTGAGTTTGTATCAGCAGATCTGGTCGATACGGATGAGGGCGTAGCCCGCATTCCAGTACACGTCGATATGGTATCAAACTACGGTAGCAAAGACAGTGTACTTACCAAGGAAGGGCTCGCTAAATTCATCGAATGGCGCCCTATCTATACAGAGGCGACTTTCACTACGAGCAGCGGCACTTACACACTACAAGAATTTCCTGATTCTGAGTCATTTGTGACCCTATCGGAGGTGGGTAAAATGTCGAAATCAAAGTATAATGTTATCAATCCTGACGAAGTCATCGGCCAATATGGTACAGACTGTTTTCGGATGTATGAGATGTTCTTGGGCCCGATCGAACAGTCGAAACCGTGGGATACCAAAGGCATAGATGGCGTGAGTAAGTTTCTTAGAAAGTTCATCGATATGTTCTACGATAAGGAGACGTTTTCTTTGGATGAAGCTTCACCAAGCCCTGAAGAGCTCAAAGTGCTCCACACTTGCATCAAGAAAGTCAATGCAGATATCGAAGCCTTTTCATTCAATACTTGCATCAGTGCGATGATGATCGCAGTGAACGAGCTGCGGAAGCTGAATTGCCGAAAGAGAGAGATCCTACTACCATTCGTCCAAATGATCGCACCATTCGCACCATTTCTTTCCGAAGAATTGTGGGAACGATCTGGCCAAAGTGCTTCGGTTCATGCTACTACATATCCCACTCACGAAGAAAAGTGGCTTGTCGAATCAAACGTGACTTATCCAATATGCTTCAACGGAAAGAAGCGTGCTACAGAGTCATTTGACGCTGGACTGCCCCCCTCAGAACTCGAAGCATTGGCCCGAGAGCTCGACTATATCGATAAGTGGACTGCCGGTAAACCAATTCGTAAAGTCATCGTGGTGCCAGGTAGGATGATCAATATTGTCTCCTGATCCTGATAGGATCAATCAAGGGATTACATATTATAGATTTTTATATATCAAAAATGTTCTAATATATTTGCGACGGAACTACTGAACTGAAAACGTCGTAACATGAACATCTCCGCACTGCCTCCGGTAGTGAGCGAAGCGTTGTCTTCCTCACGCCGCGAAGGGATTACATACTTGCGTACTTCTGACGCTACCTTACTCAAACAGTACTTTGTGAGACAGGTCGAAGAGTGCCTTGAACAGCAAAAATCGACTCTCGTTATTATTCCCGATAGTATGGCCTCGGCAGTGCCGGCACGACTGCTTACCAGTGCTAAACTGGCCCATCTCACCGTGTCGTTAGACACTGATAGCTTAGATGATCCATCCTTCGGAGAGCGTCTCAAAAAGTTAGTGAGCCTACGTGAGATCCCCTTAGCCTCTAACGAATTCAAGAAATGTGAAGAGGAAACCAACAAGCTGAAATCAAAGGCGCAAGAGTTGTTGGCTTCATTCACGGAAAAGGATGAATCAGGAGTGTCTCTTCAAGAGTTAAAACTCAGCGGATTGTCTAATCCAGGTGGGAAGGTGCCACTTCGAATGAAGGAAGTCATTAGCGAACTTCCAACAACTCCCGAATTCTTACTTCAATTACAGCTTCTGAACGATCAGTACAGAGAGTACTTTTCATTCATTAAGGCGTCATCGTACTTAGCGCCTGCCTGCTTTGAGTCTTCTAAGCAGACAGCCTATGCGCAAGAGGAGATTTCCATTTTACACACCGCTTTGGGAGAAGTTCATGATCAGTTTGATCAGGTTCTGGATCAACTTCACCAAAAACTGAGCTTCACCATTAATAATGAGGTTCAGCTGTGGGAGCAGACGTTACATCGCTTAGAGATGGCACTTTTTGACCATGAGACATCACAACAG
>JBCBIX010000012.1:0-4168 GCA_038523965.1 Bacteroidota bacterium | reverse complement strand
CCCTGCCATTCGAGACGGTATATGCTGAGTTGATGCCTTCTCATGAGGCGACCGCTCATTTACAACTGGATATACCAAGGTCTCCAGAGCTCAACTGGGGTGAAGCAACGATCGTTATCAATGGCATCAAAGCCCTCATTGCAGGTGCTCAAGAGCAACAAGCGATTAGTTTTGGAAGCCTGCTCAAACGTCTTACGCCGTTTAATATCGAGTCAAGTGAGATTCGAGATTTAGTTGAAAAAGCCCAGAGCATTCTCCGCTCTATCAACAAATGCGAATACCTCTCGATCAAGTGCCCAACCACATTTCTTCAGTTAGGTGAACTACTCACTCAACTTGACTTGGCTAAAGCCAAGGTCACTCAGTCGAATAAGGCATTGGGTGATCGAGCGTATTGTGATTATCAGCAGATGATTCAAAAGCTGGGTATAGATGGGGGGCTCCTTGCTTACCTGGAGGACAAAGAAGGAAAGTCGTGGGCACATATCATAGAATATGAGATTCGTCAGCAAAAGCTGAGTTCCCGTTATCATGTAGACATTGCTACCATCTATGATGTCTTGCATTCTTTCACAAAGAGCTCTGCCAAATTCGTCGAAGTATCACAAAAGCAAGCTCACAACTTATGGAGTCGAAAGCGCGCTGAAGCAGTGACCGCTATACGTAATGATCATTGGGAAATCGGGACTCTTTTAACTGATGAAAGACCAAACGACTTATCTCTGCGGCAATTCATTAATACAGCACCTGAATTGTTGAGCGTATTCTATCCGATTATCACCGTTCACGAATCACAGTTGAATCTTGCTACTGAACTTACTGAGAGTATCGACCAGACTATCTTTTTAGACAGCAGCATCTGGCCAGATAAAGCGCTCACAAAGATGTCTCAGTACTTTACTAACATATCTATATGTAGTTCTTACGAATTAGATACAAGTAATTCTTGTGGGGAAGTCCGACACTTTTACTCTTCTGCTATTCAGTTGCCAAAACAAAGCTTTGCCGGGCTGGAGACGGGTAGCGAAAGATATCATGTCGTTCTACCTATCGCTATTGCCATGGCGACTCTCGCTGAGGATATCGCGATCTATCGTCGTGGAGGACGTGTCTTGATCTCATTTACTGATCATGTGCTGAACCAATTCTTAGAAGCGGAATTGGGTCTCGACACTAAGCATGTCGTTTATCGGAGTTCGAATGATATTAACAGTCTTGTCGATATCCTCATGACTGAAGACGATATCTCGATTTTCACGTTATCTGGATTACTATCTCCAGAGAAAGATGAGCATCTACTGTGGCAGCTCGAACTACTATCGCATCTGAAGTCCATCGGTATACGTCACTTTGACATTGGCTTTGATCGCCTATTCGAGAATCGCGAAAAGGCTATCCGTAAGGTGGTCACCACCATGCCGATCTTTGCAACTCAATCAGAGTCTTCCGTCGATGATCCTGTACCTATGACAGTCTAAGTACAGTTAATTTGATCGAACTCCAAGCATATCTCCATCATCTACGGACAAAGGAAGTCGATGGCGTTACGAGGATTTTTTGTCATATCAGACGCCGATGGATGGTACTAACTCCTGAGGAGTCGGTGCGCCAGACGTGCTTGCTTCACTTAATGGACTTAGGATATGCTCATAAGCAAATCGCAGTAGAAAAGTCAATCAAAGTCAATACGCTGATTCGCCGATTTGACATTCTCGTCTATGATCGCCAAGGTCGTCCATATCTGCTTGTCGAGTGCAAAGCCCCTGCAGTCCGTCTCAGCCAAACTGATTTGGACCAGATGAGTGCATATCAATACAATCTCAACTGCCAACTTACTTGGTTAACTAATGGGCATACACACCATATCCATCGCTTCAATGCAGAAAACAGGAAAGCCGTAGACTCAATTCCTAAGGATTTGATAAAGGGATCATAAGTGAATTCAGTAATCAACTCCACTCCTATCTTACTGTTCCAACCGACTTCATGTCAAGTAACGTCGACCATCTCCCAGCCCAACAACCGAGCCGTGATTTATATGTGGCCATCATGATGCTCTATGCCGCATATGCTGATTTGGAATATTCTCCTTCGGAACGAGAACATATCGCAGGCAAAACCAGTCCGGAAGTTTTGCTTCAAGCGGAAAGAATCTTTGATGCGTCTACCGAGACGTCTGTGCTTCAATGGCTCATAGATCAACGTCCTGGAGTGTTTCCTGGATCTGAGGGACGTGAGGTAGTAATCGAGCTTATCGAAGAGTTGTTTCGGATCGATGGTGAGTTTTCACAGATCGAACAAAGCTCACTTGGCTTTTTGCGTCGATTGCTCTGAACAGGATCTACTTTGGCTATCTTTCCCGCAGAATTAACTATCTGATAATATGAGTTTTAGCGCCAGTTCACGTGTAGCTTTTCTACTCTTCATAAGTTCTATTCTACCCTCCCTTGTAAGTGGTCAGGGCTTAGATCAACGTATAGATGAAGCTTTTGCTCCATTTTCAAATCTCTGCCAGGAAATCGTATTTGTGGAGATCGCTGGAGTTCCGGTGGTGCTCATATTATTAGTTGTCGGTGCACTGTTCTTCACATTTGCATTTGGCTTCGTGAACATTCGAAGATTCCCTACCGCCATTTCAGTTGTACGAGGCAAATATGACGAGATCGACGACTATGGAGTCCACGATAATGTCTCAGTCAATGTCGACAGCGGTGACCTTGTAGACACCATCAAGGATGAAAGTCAGGAGGGAGAGGTCAGCCACTTCCAGGCCTTGGCAACTGCGGTCTCAGGTACAGTTGGAAACGGGAATATTGCTGGGGTAGCTCTTGCGATAGCGATTGGTGGTCCAGGGGCAACATTTTGGATGATCATATGCGGACTTCTTGGGATGAGTACCAAGTTTGTCGAGTGCACTTTGGGTGTCAAGTATCGAGACGTTAGCGCTGATGGAACTGTCTACGGCGGCCCGATGTATTACCTCAGTAGAGGGCTGACTGATCGTGGATTTACCACTGCGGGTAAGGTAATTGCTGGAGTTTTCGCGGTGCTGTGCGTCTTCGCCTCGTTTGCAGGTGGTAATGCAGCGCAGTCGAATCAAGCGGCACAAGAGATAGTAGCCTTATTTGGATACACTTCTTCCAGTGCTGGCACCCTTGTAGGAGTGGTTTTGGCTGTGCTCATCGGAGTCATTATTATCGGAGGAATTAAGCGTATTGCATCAGTTACTGAGAAGGTCGTCCCATTCATGGCAGGACTGTATATGATCGCCTGTCTTTATATTATACTGAGCAACTTCTCCTATATCGATGATGCCTTTGGATTGATTTTCTCTCAGGCGTTCAGCCCTGAGGCCGGTTTAGGTGGGATGTTTGGAGTGCTTATTCTTGGTTTTAGGAGAGCCGCCTTCAGTAATGAAGCTGGAGCCGGATCAGCTTCGATCGCGCATTCCGCCGTAAAGACGAAATATCCAGCATCAGAAGGACTTGTTGCTCTCTTAGAGCCTTTCATCGACACAGTTGTGATTTGTACGATGACTGCTCTCGTCATCATCATGTTCAACTCTACTGGTGTATTCGAATATGGAGATGATGGTACCGGAGGTGTGCTTATCGATGGCGAATCAGTTAGAGGAGCTGGATTAACATCACGAGCATTCTCAGCCTACATCCCATACTCCGGAATTTTCTTGACAATATGTGTTGTCCTGTTCGCAGTATCCACCATGATCTCTTGGTCGTATTATGGGCTTCAGTCCTGGATGTATCTATTCGGGCGCAGCAAGATTGCTGATCTGGTTTACAAGGTGTTGTTCTTGGTATTTGTGGTTATCGGAGCAGCAGCAAACATGAGATCAGTATGGGGCTTCTCTGATGCAATGATTTTAGGGTTAGTTTTCCCGAATATGATCGGTCTTTTCATCCTATTCCCATACGTGAAGGAAGAATTGCAGAAATACCTAAGTGCAATCCGCAAATAAGATTACAATTGATGTATCATCATCTACCTCATACGGGGTAGATGACAATCACAAAAAATTGTCATTCAACTCCTTAGGCTAATAAGGTTCAAGCAAACTCCAGATCAAGAAGTAGACATTAATTGATGTATCAATTATGCTATTCGCTCTTTCGTTTAAGGAGTTCGTCACGGATTTTCGCCGCTCGCT
>JBCBIX010000011.1:0-45157 GCA_038523965.1 Bacteroidota bacterium | reverse complement strand
GAATAGTTTACGCATAAAACCTCATTCAATTAATGCTATTTAGATATGAAAATATGGGAGTGAAATAAAGCTTACTCTACCCAAAAAGGATGAGAAACGAGTTAGATTAATATTATATATAAAATAATATTTACGATATCTACTTGATATTCGTTAACATCAAGGTCTGCATATCTGAATGTTAATCAATCATCGTAGGGACAGTACTTCTAAGTCGAACTCAAACCTCAAAGCCGGCCACCCATGACTATACCACCACTAAATTGGCCAAAGGCGAAGGAGAGAAATAGATTATTTCAAAAATGAGTATGAAGCCTGAAAGAAGTCTTGGATAGGCGTAAGGTGAATACTCAATGTCATATGTGAATCACACAAAGTTTATCCTGACGAGAAGGATATCAACAACCAGAATTTCTGAGGTACAAAGGGCGCTTATACCCACATAGGAGTGGAAACAAGAATACCGCCTTGAATGGGTAGGGATCTTACTCAGCCACTTTGATAACACGAGTCGCTGCAAACTCCAAGTTGTTCTTGCGCAGGACGACGTTATAGTAGGTACTATTTGGTAGTGTGGACAGACGCAGCGTGATATCGTTGTTCCCCTGGGCCAGAGCTTGATCAAATGAACTCACCATGCGACCAAGGTTATCATATATCTCGACATCCACGGTGTACTCCGCCTGAGCGAATAATCGCACCACAGCCTCATCTGGTGTAGGATTAGGATAGACTTCTACACTAAGATCAACTGCAGGTATCTCTGGACCATCAGGAATCTCTTGCCGAGGCATCGCACGAAAGACATTGTCTTGCATGATTTTGATACCCGTATTACGCATGATTACATCACGCATAGTCGTACTCCTGATTACTGTGATATCCTGAGAGGAGAATGCATCATCTCGCTCAAAATAGAATCGATCACCATCTCGAAGGCGTTTAAACTGTTCCTCCATGATCGTCATGATCGTCTGTCCGAACATGGCCTCTGGCATGTATTGCTCAGCAAGCATACCTACCCAAGGATCGACATTATCGACGGTGCCATAGATCTCGAGCAGTAGATCGATAACTTCATCTTCAGAATTGATCGCATCCATAGCGTCAAGAGTCGGAAGCCCTATGGCTGCTCTTAAGCTATTAAAATCTGCTAATCCACGTTCGCGACCACGATTGATATTGATCGCAGCAAGGTCCATTCCTCCCGCTTCTGGTGGTCCAAAGAGAAAGTTGCGCACATCATCCACGACCTTACAATCCAACTTTTGCTGCACTTGGGTCGCCATCCCTCGGAAATATGGATCTAAACCGCCTGCGAGACTTATCGCTAATGGATTGAAGAATGCGTCTCGTAATCCTATGGTACCACTGGGTATATCGTCCCCATTCCCTTCGAGCCGAAGGAGGTTGCTATTAATGAGTGTGTGACCCATCCGGAAGGCTGCAGCAGAAAATGTATTTGAGATCTGTGCATTCACCTCCGGGCGATAGCCGTTGTACTCTGGCAGCTTGACTCCCATGACGGGTAGCCATTCTCGATAAACAATATTCTGCAGTATTCCGCTCACCCATCGTCGGGCTTTCTGATACAACTCTTCATCCGACAAGCTTGGATCTTCTATTGCAAACTCCTCGCATAGTCGATTATGCTCTCTTACGAATAGCGTATGATATGCAATCAGAAGGGGATTTTCATTTGCTCTTATGTCACCTGCCACGAAATGCTTCTGACTAAGCTGCACCGCATCCTCCATGAATGGTGCATCAAGATCTCTGGGATCATTGAATTCGCCAGTTGTAGTATTCCACGGAAGTAGATTCCCAGAAGATACTTTCAGTTTGCCTCCTTCATAGGTACGTAGCCACTCCGCACGTCGGTGATCCGATCCATAGACAGCTGAGGCATCGATGTATGCAGTGACGCCATTAGCATATCTGCGTGGATTGTCAGGACCTGTGCCAGTACCTGCGACCGCAGCAGAACGGAACATACCTATTGGCCTGGCTTCTACTGGAAACACAGGATCGTCCTCTGGAAACCGGATGAAAAGTGGTTCTCGCTGGTCGCCCTCGACAAGTATTATTTCATGGTCAATGAACTGCCCAAACACCCACACAAAATCACTCAAGGACTCCTCATCTGGAATAAGCTCTGACTGAGCGAACATCCGATTAGATATGACTCGTGGATTAGGACGATCAAAATCACTCATGGCAGAGATGCCGTCTGGAAAGGCCGGAGGAGCAATGTTTATGAGTACATCTCCTTCACTGCCCCACTCTGTCTGGGTAACATTATTATTAGTCCCTTCTATGGTACGCACCAACTGTGCGGACACCTGATAAGATGCAAACAGGGCAATGATTAGTGCAGCGAGTGTACGGGCCATGGGTGGTTAAGTACTTGTCTGAAGATGGTCTAATTCTTCAAGTGGGCAAAGATAGAATTTAACAGAAATGTCGCTTCGACTACATCGCCCAGCTAATGACAAATAGCAGACGTGAGCCAAAGGTTTACTGCACGGACAGAATCGTCCAGAAGGGATAATGCAAATATATTAATACATTTAATAATGTGTATCTGCCTCATATTCAATATCATGATTCACTCCCATAAGCGTGGCTGTATAGATCTGGCATAGTATACTGTCTGAAGAACTCCTCTAAGTGCCAAAAAAATCATGAAACTGATCCAAATAGCCCAAGTGGTAAATTCCCGAAAAATGGTGAAGAGAACGACATAACAAATCAGTGATAACAGCATAGCATCACGCATCTCTCGAGACGCTCCGTATCCAATGAAGATACCATCCCAGATATAGCACCCAAAGGCGAGTAATGGAAGGGCCGAAAGTGACCACATATACTTTCGAATAGTAGCTAATACCTCTGGGTCATCCGTGTAAAGCTCAGCAACTTCATTGCCCAAGCCCAAAAACAACAATCCAAAGAACAGAGCCAATCCAAGGCCCCATTGGAAACTGCGCTTAACAGCAACGTCTACCATCTGGAAATCCCGCGCGCCATAATGGAGTCCTACAAGGCTCTCGGAGGCAAATGCAAATCCATCGATACCGTAGGACATCCAGCTCAAAAATTGGAGCAAAATGACATGTGCAGCTAAAACAACAGGCCCAAGATCACTGGACTGACGATAGAAGAATCCAAAGGCAAATGTGAGGGCTACAGTACGGAGAAACAGATCTCGATTAACCGTCAAGAATGAACTCCATGAGGATGATCGAAGTCGCCAAGAACGTCCTTTTGTCCTGATCAACGCGACTACAAATAATATCAAAAAAGCCAGCACCTGAGAGATGAGCGTCCCCATGGCTGCACCAGCTATCCCCAGCTCTCGATGAATGACCAGATGATAGCTCACAGAGATATTCACCACATTGGTGATGATCGTCACAACCATTGGAGTTAGTGCATCCTGCATCCCAAACAACCAGCCGTAAAGCCCGTATGTAGCGATGACAATAGGTGCACCGATGATGACAATACTGTAGTAGTCAGCTACAAGTGGCTGCTGCTCAGAGCCGATATCGAGTGCTGCATAGGCCAACGACAGAAGTGGTCCTCTGCCCAAGAGTAGCAGGAGTCCGACTCCCAATCCGATCACCACAGATTGCCAGAGCAGACTAACAATCCGCTCTTGATCGTTTCCTCCCAGAGACTGAGCCACAAGCCCAGTGGTGCCCATGCGCAGGAAGCCAAAATTCCAGTACAAGAAGTTGAAGATCATCGCCCCAAGCCCAACAGCACCTAAATGCATCGTCGAGAGATGGCCCATCAGCGCTGTGTCAACCGCAGACAGCAGTGGTACAGAGATATTGCTAATGATATTGGGGATGGCGAGACGAAGGATCTCTTTATTCAACGCTACTTGAGTTTACGAATCGTGAAGATCTCCAAACCAATTAAAATGATGAATTTGCGTGGCACAGTAGTGCGGTCTATTCGCTACTTCGCAACGGAAATCTATGGCCTCTTGACGAACAGAACTTTTTTACTCAATCTACTTGGCATCTTTGTTTTCGTTGCACTGGTGCTTTGGGGTGTGATGACATGGCTCAAAGTCTATACCCACCATGGTCAACAGATCGAGATGCCCAATTACATCGGCGCTCCAATCTCAGAGTCAGAATTAAGCGCGCGAGAACGAAAGTTTGAGATCATTGTGAATGATTCGGTGCACATCGTAGGAAAACCAGGTGGCCTGATCCATAACCAGACTCCTCGACCAGGAGCATACGTCAAAGAAGGCCGAAAAATCTATGTAACTACCACCAAGTACAACGCGGATCTGATCGACATCAGTAATCTGAGACTCTATGGGCAGGGATACGAGATGACCAAGTCAAGCCTGGAACGCAAGGGCTTCAAAACTGAGATCAAGGACTACCGATACGATCACTTGACCAACAATGCCATCCTCGAAGTCTGGCAAGACAATCGCCTCCTCGTCAGCAGAACAACTAACCCTGACAAAGTGCAACTGGAAAAGGGAAGTACGCTATCCTTCGTGATTAGTACTCCAGAAGGAGGAAGTGAAGTAGTTGAAAATCTCGTGGGACGCACAGTAAATACGGCTCGATTCTTACATCAATACTTACGCCTCGACATTGTGAATCGCGATGATATTGTTGGCTTTGACATCGAGAAATGCGAGATCGTCAGTCAAAACCCAAATGCCGATGGCTTGACCTCACTGAGTCATGGCAGCACAATCGCCGTGACTGTCCGTAAGCCTTAGGATATATTCCTGTGAGAAGGTGCTTAAGGAGAGATAAGCGGATCTACCACTTGTTCTTCCACATCATGGACTCAACAGGCTTGTCGGTACGAGTGATGTACTTGGCGTTGGCCTTTTTGTTGTAATAGTTGTCAATGCCTCCTTCGATGGTGAAGTAGATAAGCTGGCCGATTGGCATACCGTAATAGACCCTCACCGGCTGAACACAGGAGATCTCAAGTGTCCACGTATTACAGAATCCTACATCCCCTTTTCCAGCAGTAGCGTGAATATCTATACCTAATCGACCGATGCTGGACTTCCCCTCTAAGAATGGAACTGCATGGTGCGTCTCTGTGTATTCGACAGTGACGCCGAGATATAATGTTCCCGGCTGTAGGACGTATCCTTCATCTGGGATATCTAAATACTCTATCATGTTGTGCTGCCGCGCGTCAAGGACTCGATCCTGGTATACTGCCAGGACCCGACCGAGGTGAACATCATAGGAATTGGTACCCAGACAAGTTGAGTCATAAGGCTCGATGACAATATCACCTGTGGCAAGCGCCTCTTTGATTTTTTGGTCCGTCAGTATCATCCCTTCCTTTATGGCCAAAGATGACTTTTTAGCATGAAGTTGAGAGGCGAATACAGACCTTTGATCCATGCCACTCATTCTATCCTGGAATCATGGATCACGAGGGAATACACATCTCTGGCGTATTGATGAGTCCCACGATTACTTCTTGACAAAGCTTACGGACAGTGGCATTGACCTCCAGGTTATCGATGGTTGGCATCCTGAGCGCCAGCGTGAGTGGCTCGCAGGACGTCACCTCATCCAGGAATACATAAACCATCCATTACTTAATCTTCAGATCGCTGATCAGACTGGCAAGCCTTACTTCCCAGGAGTAGGGGATTATTTTTCGCTATCTCATTCTGGTCGATATGTAGCTCTCGCATGCAGTAGTGTATTCGTAGGGTGCGACATCCAGATCTACTCGAAGACCTTGGAGCGCATCCAGCGCAAGTTTTGCTCGCCCTCAGAAATCGAGCAAGTAAGACAATCAGTCCAGTCTATCGATCCATTGCATCTGATCTGGACAGCTAAAGAAGCGATGTACAAAGCCCTCGGTCAGCGTGGAGTTCGATTTAGAGAGGATATCACTTTAGACCCTGAGAAAGAGGCAGGAGAGATACTTCATGGTGGGATGAGTCATCAATTTGATGTTCATCACTACCAACTCCATGAATTGACGGTAGCCTTAAGTTGGATACACATAGATTGAGATATCACACAACAAACACATCTACGAATACTTAATGTGTATATCACTGAAGGTAAGACCTTTACTAACTGATCAATAATCGAAATCCAATCATGCTCACCAAGAAAGATATCTCTTCGATCCCACCCTACTATCAGCCCTATGTGGATATCGCCCCGGATCAACCCATCATCGAAGCACTGAGATCCAGTGGAATCCCGATCATCGAGGTGGCCCGAGATCGTTGGAAAGAGTTAGGTGATAAGCGCTATGCTACAGGTAAATGGACGGTCAAAGAAGTAATCCAACACTGTATCGATACAGAACGAGTATTCGCTTATCGAGCAATGCGGATAGGGCGTAGTGACACAACCGTCTTACCAGGCTTTGACCAACATGTTTTCGCCACTCATGCAGATGTCTCAGAACTGTCAGTGGACCGTATGATCAAGGAGCTAATCATCATACGCCAGAGTAGTATCTATCTATTTGAAGGGCTGAGTGCTGAAGCCATGTGTAGACGCGCCATAGCCAGTGGAACAGAACAACAGGTACTACTGATTG
The DNA here is from genome assembly GCA_038523965.1 of Bacteroidota bacterium. Taxonomy (GTDB): domain Bacteria; phylum Bacteroidota; class Bacteroidia; order Chitinophagales; family Saprospiraceae; genus JAJRXG01. The sequence goes on along the minus strand of JBCBIX010000011.1, from coordinate 38,578 downwards.
GCTTCCTTATAGCGGGTCACTTGCTACATCACCAACAGGTTATCGAGGATCGATACTATCCACTTTTGGCTTAAGGCGAGCAAATCCCGAATTTAGTTTCGGCTCGTATTCCTTTGGTTGGCTTTTCAGCATGATACTTCAGAACGCGATCCCCGCCCTTAATCCTACGGCATCCAAAGATGGATTCCTGCTACGACCTTTGATATCTGCATTAGAGATATGCATACTGCTCAGTCCAAGGATATAGGACCTTCTCGGAGCCTTGAATGTGAAGGTTGGACCATAGGTTGTTGAGAAGTTGAACCTTGTCCCTCCCTTCGGGAATTCATCAAAAAAGAGATTGGGCCCTACACCTGCATCAAGTCTCAAGCTCCAATCATCAGCATTTATTGCATACCAACGGAAGCATGGTGATATCCCGGCACCCGAAGTAGTCACTTGGCCCGTGGTAGTCATGAACCGAGATTCGACACCCATTTCCAAAAATCTGCGGATCACCCATGTCTTGGTGTAGCTCAGACTTAATACCACTTCCTCCGCAGTTTTACGATACTCTCTGTAGTGATGAATTTCAATGAGCTGAGAATTTAAGGAGGGTTGTGCATCAGATTCCGACAGCCAAAGGCTAAGCCCAATTCCAATCGCATTGTAAAGTAATAGTTTGTTATCACCGTAGTCAAACCAGCCTACATCCAAAGGGTCTCGGGCATCCCATGAATGCTGCGCTGGCAGCGACATTGCGAGCGTGAGTAGGGACATCACGATAACTAAACACCGCTGTTTCCAGACTTTTAACTCTTCTTTAGACTTCAAATCGTCACCATATCCGTCAATTACTAAGATTGCAAGCTTCTACTATGATTCGTATTCTTTCATCTCTGGTCCTGATATCTACTATCACCACTCTCTCTGCGCAGCGTGATGAGGCCAAGGTAATACTGGACCAACTCGTCTCCACCTACCAGTCATATGACAATCTCACCATGATAGCAGATATGACGTTAACATACCCAGAGGAGGAGCCGCAGCGATCCAAGCTGACCATCACCCAAGAGGGAATCAAATTCGTACTCCTTCATCCTGAGCAGGAGATCTACTGTGATGGGAAGGATGTCTATCTGTATCTACCGCAGCGTAACGAGGTTCAGATCAATGATTATGATCCAGAAGCCATTCAAGAAGATTTTATGATCACCCCTATAGATCTACTCCGTCAGTATGAGTCAGGAGAGTACGGCTATGCATTGACCAAAAATGATGGAAAGAATATCGAGCTGGAATTCAAGCCTCTCAGCGATGATCATGATTACTCCAAGTATCGTATCAGCATTAGCACACCAGCCTTAGAGATCTATGACGTGTTCGCTCTTGGGAAAGATGGATCAAGGATCCAATTTGAAGTGACATCATTGGAGACCAATCGGAGTCTGGCTGCCGATATATTTCAGTGGGATTCAAGTGCCCACCCCGGCGTGCACACTGAGGACCTGAGATTGGATTAAGACTGGTCGGTATCGATAAGCTTGAGGATCAGATCAGCTACTTCTGTTGGCTTTTCGAATGGCAACAAGTGGCCCACTCCGTCCATCTCCATTAAACTTGCTTGCGGCATTTGAGTAGCTACCCGATCCCAGTTCTTTGAGGTGATGACATCCGTAAACTGCCCTCGGATCATGGTCAAAGGAGGAGTAGAGTGGGACATCATTTTCCAGAGATTTGGCGCAGTCGAATAGATCCGTGCCTCCCATAGTTTAGGATAGGTGAGCGTCATACCTCCACTTATGGTGGGACGGACTCCATGTTTTTTAAAGTCTTCCCAACAGCCTCGATCCCAGCGTTGAAACACCTTCTTAGCTCCCAGATGACTCTCTAACTCCTCTACGCTTGACCATTTATCACGCCTTTGAAGTGCGATTTTGACAATAGGAACCACCTTCTTTTTGATACTCCATGGCATCAGGGAATTGATCTTCATCATCGGTTCGGGCAGAATCACTGGTTCTAACAGGATCAGCTGTGAGAACAGGTCTGGTCTTCTAATCGCCGCTAACCAAGTCGCAACACCACCCATCGAGTGCCCAACTCCGATCACGTTCTTTCGACCCAACTCATCCATATGACTGATTAGATCATCTGACAATGTGGTCCAACTACGAAGTGCCAATGGATCCGAGTCAGGCCATAACGGTCGTTGCACTGGTAAATAAACTGTAGCACCCTCGTCGACTAACTTATCCACCATCTGGGTATAACATAGTGGAGGGTTGGCATTGGCATGGGCGAATTGAATCTGCATAGATCCTGATCCGAATCGATGTTCTTTCATGAGTGTTGACGTAGAAATTTGAAAAGCATCAAGGATTAACCTCTACTCAAGGTCTCGGCGATGTCCGTCTGGGCGGCCTGCTGTGCTGGTATGAATGATGCGACCAATCCAATCAGTAGCGCCCCAGCAAGCAACCAAAGCTCCTTGGTCAAGAAGGTTATGCCAGTAAAAGAATAACGATAATCTGCTGACAGAATCCTCCCGATGATCTCCATGCCAAGATGTGCCAGCACCGTTCCTATAAGATACCCGATGAAAGCCAGAAACAGCCCTTCAAGAATGATCATCCCAAAAAGGCGCACCTTACCTGCGCCCATAACGCGTAATAATGAGAGCTCATACCTGCGCTCACGCAGCGACGAAAACAGCGCAATAAAGATGCTTAGACCAGATACCAGAACTATGACGTAAGCCAGAATTTTAAGCACCTTCTCACCACTATCCATGAGTGCAAAGAGTCGATTAATCTCGATAGCAGGAGTAGCAGCTTGCATGTCAGTGTTTTCATTGATGCTCCGCTGCATGTTCAGCGCTTGAAAGTTATGTCCTCTAAACCGCAACAATAAGTTGGTGATATCCCGCGATCCTTCTTCTTCAATTAATGGTAATGGAACCTCGCTATGGTGATCGTGGTCAACATGATCTGAGTTAGTGGCATCAATCTCATTGCTCACCTCATGCACGTACCAATACGTTTGTGGAGTCGTTAAGATAAGTTGATCGATGACTGAACCCGTTCTATTTAGTATACCTCTGACGACGAAGTCCTGTACATCATCGTGAGCCATGTCCTCATCATCTAAGAACCCATGCGAACTCTTGAATCGATCACCAATTTTCATATCGAGAGTTCCCGCAACCGCCGCTCCAAGGGTGACATCAAAGTTCTTTGTCCAGATCTCTCCTTCAGCAATGGAAGCCTCGTACCAATCCAAGATTTCTGTGCTACTACCGACGATGCGAAAACCACGGTACGAATCACCCAGTGATATCGGTAGAGCAGACTCAATGAGTGGATGCTTGGGATTTAGGAATGGTCGAATCTCTGAAATCGGAATATTTCCCGTGGGGGCATCTATGTGATACATCGAGCTCAGGATCATCTGAAGAGGACTTCCCTTAGCACCGATGACCAGATCGACCCCGGCAAGGTTTTTTTCAAAATTATCCTGTAGCTGATCCTCTAACAAAAACAACAACGAGATGAGCCCAACACCGAGTGAAAACAAGACTAAACTCAATAGCATGGCCAGCGGGCGATACCTTAAATTCTTCCACGTGAATCGAAGCAAATTCATGAAGACAAGGATATACGGTTCGTGAATCGGTCCTTCAGTCGCTGGTCATGTGTCACTACAATCAGCGTAGCAGATTGGCGATCAGCCTGTTCAATCAACAGATCGATCACACGTCCAGTATTGGCGTCATCTAATGCAGAGGTGGGTTCATCTGCGAAGATGACACGTGGCGAATTGACCAAGGCCCGAGCAATAGCAACTCGCTGCTGTTCACCGACGCTAAGTGTTGTGGTTTTTGCATCCGCTTTATGGATGACTTGCAGTCGCTCCAGGAGTTGATTAATCAATTCATCGTCAATGCGTCCAGTCAACTGCTGAGCTACTCGGAGATTTTCTCTTACGCTCAGCGCGCGGACAAAATGGGCCGTCTGGAAGATCATGCCAATGGTACTTCCTCTGAATACATCCAGTGGCGTCCCAGACATAGCGCTGATGTCTTTGTCAGCTATTGTCACCGTCCCCCTGCTGGGTCGTCTTAGACCACTCAGAAGATGAAGTAAAGTGGTCTTCCCACATCCTGAGTCTCCGATGATCAATGAATGCTCACGATCAGTTACAGCAAGATTTGGAAATTGAATCTCATCTCCGCCAGGATATGCGAACGAAAGATCTTTAGTCTGAACAATGGTCATATACGATGAAGGTAGAACCTCACCATATGGTTGCCAAATGACTATGCTTATCCTACCCGTTGAGCTTTGATGATCCGCAGATTGGATACATGACCTAAGAGTAGAATACATCCGCCAACAGCCATCCACAGATGATGACCACCATGGCCAACAACTAATCCCGTGGTGATCGTCACTAATCCAACTGAAATAAGAATTATTGGAAGGAGATGACGATGAGATTTCCTGATCTGATAGATAGACCAGCCCCCAAGGACGGCAGAGAGTACAAGAACGCTAAGATCCATGGAGTGATGCGCAGCCGCAGATACGCCACTTAGCAACCCAAAAGAAAAAAGCAATGGCAGTGCAGCACAGTGAATGGCGCATAAACCAGATGTAATTGCCCCTAATCTGTCCACGCCCTTGGTTGTCGTTTTCGTCATTATTCTAATTGCAACAATGCTGCAAATATAAACTCATAGACTAATTCATACCAGCGCCATCCTTCAAAAAGTCTCGGATCCTCTAAGCCGTCATATCCTGTTCAACTGACCTACATTTGTCTCGCTCAATGGACATCCCTATCCCTCCCATTGAGCTACTGATTATGCACGATATAGAACCTTATTACAAATGGAGAGAGCTGTATATCGCCTCAGAAGATGAGCGATCTCCATTCTATGGTAGGCAGTACAACGAATTCCAATACACCGAAAAGATCTATAACTACTTCATCCATCCCCAGTGGGACGACATCGGATCCCAGACGCTGTATATGAAGATCCTCTACGTAGACTACCGACAGAGTTATACGATAATCGAGCTAATAGGTGAGTGGAACGATGCAGTCAATAATGATATCATGTATCTCAAACGTGAGATCGGAGATCGAATGATCCGAGCAGGTATAAGCAAGTTCATTTTGATGTGTGACAATGTCCTCAACTTTCATGGAGATGATGACTGTTATTATCAGGAGTGGCGAGAAGACGTCGAGGATCACGATGGCTGGGTCTGCCTCGTTAATCTCCAAGATCATGTATTCACCGAGATGGAACAGTTCGGTCTTAATGAGCACATTGATCTCGGAGAGGAACTATATGATTTTGAGTGGCGTAAATACTTTCCCAAGGACGTCTATCGCGTCGTCAAGGGGACCTTATAGTTGTCATGCCAGCACATAGATCAGGATTCGTTAACATCATTGGTGAACCAAACGTGGGCAAATCAACCTTGCTCAATGCCTTTCTGGGTGAGAAGCTCTCCATCATCACCAACAAGCCGCAGACAACACGACATCGCATCATTGCCATCGCCAATGATCCAGAGTATCAAATCGTCTTTTCGGATACTCCTGGTGTGATTCGCGAGCCTGGATATAGGATGCAAAAGGCAATGAACTCGTTTGCAATGAGTGCACTCGAAGACGCAGATGTGCTTCTTTTTATGATCGATGTAACTCGACCTCCAGAGATCGACGAAGAGTTATCTGCCAAAATCAAATCTACAGAGTGTCCGGTCTATGTGATACTCAACAAGATTGACCTCTCCACTCAAACTGAAGTCCAACGACTTAGTGAATGGTGGGTATCTGAATTAGAAGCGGATCACGTTATGGCCATATCGGCCTTGGAACAGATCGGAACATCATCACTTTTTGATCATATCGTAAGGGCTCTACCCGAAGGTCCAGCATATTATCCCAAGGATCAGTTCACGGATCGGTCAGAGCGATTTTTCGTTTCTGAGATCATTCGCGAGCAGATCCTGCAACAGTACCATCAAGAGATCCCCTACTCCGTAGAAGTGACAGTAACCTCTTTCAAAGAAGGCGACTCTCGAAGTGGTCCTATTACAAGAATCGGTGCTGACATTGTCGTCTCTCGTAAGACACAGAAATCGATCATAATCGGCAATGGAGGTGCCTCAATCAAAGAATTGAGCACTAAGGCCCGAGAGGGTATCGAGACCTTTCTCGACAGCAAAGTCTATCTCGAGCTTTTCGTAAAGGTGAAAGAGAAGTGGCGCGATGACGATCGGACACTTAAATCTTACGGATATTTGCATTAATTGTCACTCTTCTTAAAGTCAGAGCGACCCACACCAATTCTCTTGTATGTCCTGTCTTGTCGCGATCGTTGGTCGCCCTAATGTTGGTAAATCCACCTTCTTTAATCGTCTGATCGGAGAGCGCAAAGCCATCATCGACGATGTGAGCGGTGTGACCCGGGATCGGATCTATGGGCACACAGAATGGAATGGACGCCAGGTCAATGTCGTGGATACGGGTGGTTTCGTATCGAACTCTGATGATGTATTTGAAGCTGCGATCAGAAGCCAGGTTCAGATCGCCATTGATGAGGCCGATGTGATCGTATTCATGGTAGATGTAACTACAGGCATTACAGACTTAGACGAATCGGTAGCACATTTACTAAGATCCTCCAGTAAGCGAGTTGTTGTCGCTGTGAACAAAGTCGACAATAGTGCTCGTATGCTCGCAGCAAATGAGTTTTGGAGTCTTGGATTTGACAACACCTTCTTTCTATCATCCATGAGCGGAAGCGGTAGTGGAGATCTGTTAGATGCTGTCATTGACCTACTGCCTCCTGAAGCTCCACTCACTGATGATGCTGATATCCCACGGCTCGCCATCTTGGGTAGACCTAATGTTGGGAAATCATCATTCGTGAATGCACTGCTGGGAGAAGATCGCAACATCGTTACAGATATCGCAGGTACAACGCGGGACGCCATACATAGTCGCTACACCAAGTTTGGGAAGGACTTTATCCTTATCGATACTGCAGGTATAAGGAAGAAAAAGAAGGTCCACGAGGACCTGGAGTTTTACAGTGTTATTCGGGCCATCAAGTCGATCGACGAGACGGATGTATGTATCCTCATGATCGATGCTACTCAAGGTCTGGAGGCTCAGGACATGAGTATCTTCTCGCTGATACTTAAGCGTAAACGCGGCGTCATCATCCTGGTTAACAAGTGGGACCTAATCGAGAAGGAGACCAACACTTCGCGTGACTATGAGAAGCGCATAAGAGAGAAGATTGCTCCATTTACAGATGTTCCTATTCTATTTATCTCAGCACTTGAGAAGCAACGTATTTTTAAGGCAGTTGAGGTGATCGAATCAGTATATAACAACAAGACTAAGCGTATCAAGACATCGGCATTGAATGAGGCCTTAGCCGAGATGACAGCCAAGGTCCCGCCGCCTGCTCATCGGGGTCGACTGATCAAGATCAAATATGTCACCCAACTTCCGACCAAGTATCCGGCGTTTGCCTTCTTTTGCAACCATCCTAAACACGTCAAGGAAAACTACCGCAACTACTTAGAGAATCAACTAAGACAGCGATTTGACTTTACTGGAGTTCCGATCGCCGTCGTTTTCAAAGAGAAGTAACCCATGCGTATCATACGTACTGCTATACCGGATGTACTGGTGTTTGAACCCAAGGTTCATGGTGATGACCGAGGCTACTTTTTTGAATCCTTTAATGCGTCCAAAACACCTAATGCTGCCTTGGACTGGGTCCAAGACAACGAATCCATGTCCACTAAAGGAGTATTGAGGGGCTTGCATTACCAAGTCGGCTCATTTGCGCAGGCCAAATTAGTTCGTGCTGTAGTTGGAGAGATATATGATGTGGCTGTGGATATCCGACCCGACTCCGCCACGTATGGTAAGTGGCATGGAGAAATCCTTAGTGCAGACAACAAAAGGCAAATGTTGGTTCCTCGAGGGTTTGCTCATGGATTCTTGGTGTTATCTGATAAGGCCATATTCGCCTACAAGTGCGATAACTTTTACGACAGACAAAGCGAAGGAGGTATTCTCTACAATGATCCTGGATTGGAGATCAGATGGCCTGAGTTGGATGCACCTTTCAGATTGTCCGAAAAGGATCTCAATCAACCTACCTTTGGATCCCACCGAGCCTACTTCGAATAGATGATCCCCTTGAAGAAACCAACCGTTCTCGTTACTGGTGCAAATGGTCAACTCGGCCAAGACCTGCGTTGGATAAGTAAGCAGATGGAAGATGTCGAATTCCTATTTACGACAAGGCAGACCATGGATGTTACCAATGCATCGGAAGTACGTACGATCCTCTCCAAATGGCAACCTGACTACGTCATTAATTGTGCAGCCTATACAGCAGTTGATAAGGCAGAAACAGAGATCTCACAGGCTTTTCGCATCAATCGTGACGCGGTGATGCTCCTGGGGGAAGAGTGCAGTCTCATAGACGCAAAGCTCATTCACATATCCACAGACTATGTCTATGATTCGATCAGTGGTACACCTATCGATGAGTCAGCAGCATGTCAACCGCGGAGCATTTATGGGCAGTCAAAATTAGCTGGGGAAGAAATGCTACGACTAAGCCAGACAAAATGGATGGTTCTCAGAGTATCCTGGCTTTACTCCTCATATGGCAACAATTTCGTCAAGACCATGCTCCGATTAGGCGAACAAAAAGATCAACTGACCATCGTATCGGACCAAAAGGGCGCCCCTACTTATGCACGTCACTTGGCACGCGATATCCTTCTACTTATCGTAAAGGATATAAAGCAGGAAATCACTTGGGGAGTAGTCTACAATTATTGCAATTCAGGTGAGACCAACTGGGCAGATTTCGCTCAGGAGATTTTTGACCAATCGGGTCATTCTTGTGACATAAAGACAACGACTACTGCTGACTATGGGGCTCCAGCTCCTCGCCCTCTCTGGAGTGTGATGGATACCTCCGCGATATCTCAATCTCTACACATCAATACATCTCCCTGGAAGGATGCCTTGGCAGAATGCCTTCAGGATATGCGCTAAGTACCGGCTGAAAATCGACGAGGGAGAATTGTGCTATATTTGCACTCCATTTGGCGGAGTAGAGGGGAACAAGCGTTCCCTTTTTTTATACCGACAATAGAAGGAAGGTAGATTCGGAATGATCGAAAAAAAACTTGTCGCCCTACTTGAGAGCAGATTTGAGGAGGAAGACTTACGCGATTGCTACGTTGTCGAGATATTAGCGAAAAAAGGCCAAAAGGTGGAGGTATTCGTCGATAGCGATGGAGCATTGACTTTAGACAAGTGTAGGATCATCAGCAGATATCTCGAGAACCACATTGAAGAGAAAGGCTGGTTAGGAGAAAAATATACACTGGATGTGTCATCACCAGGTATCGATCGCCCCATCACTTTGCTGCGTCAATACCGAAAAAACCTCGGCCGAAAGATCAGAGTGAAAGTCCACTCCGAAGAAGGTGAAAAGAGAGTTGAAGGTATTCTTCATAGAGTAGATGAAGAGAACATCGCCGTGATCGAAAAAAGGAAAAAAGAAGAAATCGTACATCATGTCGATTTCGATCAAATCATAGAAGCAAAAATTCTGATAAGCTTTAAATAATATCGAATGAATCTACTGGAGACATTCTCAGAATTCAAGGCTGGTAAGAACATCGACCGGCCGACAATGGTCAGGGTGCTCGAAGATGTGTTTCGGACACTCATCAAGAAGAAATATGGTACGGATGACAACTTTGACGTCATCGTGAATGCGACCAATGGTGACTTAGAGATCTGGAGAGTACGTGAAATCGTACCTGATGGAGAGGTCACAGATGACCGCGCTCAGATATCGATCACGGAAGCTGTTGAGATCGATGAAGACTATGAGATTGGAGAAGAATGCTATGAGGAGTTAGAACTGGAAGAATTCGGAAGGAGATCAGTGATGGCCGCTCGACAGACATTGGTATCACGGATCATGGACCTTGAGAAGGATGAGATCTTCAAGAGATATTCTGATCGCATCGGCGACATCGTTCTTGGTGAGGTTCACCAGATCTTAAAACGAGAGATTTTGATCCTGGACGATGTCACAGGTAACGAGCTGGTGCTACCACGAGGAGAAATGATAAGGGGTGACTTTTTCCGCAAGGGTGACATGGTGAGAGGAGTGATTCGTAGAGTTGATATGCGTAATAATAACCCCGCTGTTATTATTTCCAGAACGGATAATACGTTCTTGGCCAAACTCATGGAGCACGAAGTCCCTGAGATCGAAGATGGCTTAATCGTTATCAAGCGTATCGAAAGAATACCAGGCGAACGAGCGAAAGTGGCTGTTGAGTCCTACGACGATCGTATCGATCCAGTAGGTGCCTGTGTGGGCATGAAGGGTAGCCGTATCCATGGCATTGTGCGTGAATTGCGAAATGAGAATATTGATATCGTCAACTATACCAACAATATCAATCTATTCATTCAGCGATCATTGACACCTGCAAAGGTCACAAGCATCGCGCTAAATGATGAAGCGAAAACAGCATCCGTATTCCTAAAACCAGATCAAGTTTCACTCGCCATCGGACGTGGAGGATCCAATATCAAATTGGCCAGCCGCCTAACAGGATTTGAGATCGATGTATATCGGGATACTGATGAAGAGATAGATGATGTCGACTTAGATGAATTCACAGACGAGATCGAAGAGTGGGTGATCGACTCGCTCAAGGGAATCGGTTGTGACTCCGCCAGAAGTGTTCTTAACCTTAGCGTAGAAGAATTAACACGTCGAACAGACCTGGAGGAGGAGACAGTCGAGGAAGTATTAAAAGTACTGAACGCCGAGTTCGAAGAAGATTAGAGGATATGAGGCGCTGAAGAATTATTATTTGAAATTTGAGTTCCTTACGGGAATTCGCATAGCGAAAACGCACTTAAGTAACGTATGGCAAGATTGGTTAAAGTCGCCAAGGAGTTGAATGTTGGAACATCTACAATTGTAGAGTTCTTGGGTAAGAATGGTATTGAGTTAGACAACAAGCCAACTGCCAAGCTCTCGGATGAGATGGTAGCCATGCTCCGCCGTGAGTTCAGCACATCCATGGAAGTAAAGGAGAAGGCTGATAAGTTAGTTATCGGATCGCGACATGCTGCTGACGAAGAGGCTGCCAATAGCGTACCTAAGCCTGTAGCGAAACCTCCTGTGGTTCCACCTCCTCCACCACCACCTCCTGCGCCGGCTCCAGCTCCCGCTCCAAAGCCCGTAGAGGTAAAGGAGGCTCCGCAGGCCCCAGCTGAAGTTGTCACACCTGAGGCACCAAAAATCGGTGTCAAGGTGGTTGATAAAATTGACCTTGACCAGCCAGATCCAAAGCCGAAAGAGGAGGACAAAAAGACAGAAGAGCCAGTTGCAGTGGAAACAAAGCAACCGGACTCAAAATCAAGTGACGATGGGCCTGCAGCTCCAGAACCAAAGAGTGACGAGGCAGGTCCTGGTATGGTGAGAGCCAAGACTCCACAGCTTGCCGGTCTGAAGATCATGGGTAAGATCGATACCTCTAAGTTCGCTGAGAAGCCCAAAAAGGATAAAGAGAAAGAAACAGGTGCAGCAAACGCTGGAGATGATAAACCGAAAAGGCGACGTAAGCGCAAAAAGATAACCGCCGAGAATTATCGTGGTGGAAATGGCGATCGAGGAAAGGGACGAAAGAAGGACAACGAGGTAAAACAGGTCACTGCCAAAGAAATCGAAGAGAAGATTAAAGCCACCATGGCTCGAATCTCGGGTGGTAAGTCGAACAAAAGACAACGTACAAGACGCGATAGCCGAGACGCCAAACGCGAGAAGCAGGAGATGTTAGAGTCGATGGTTTCTGACGAGAAACTGCAGGTGACAGAATTCATCTCGGTGAGCGAATTCGCCAGCCTACTTGATGTTGCTCCGACTGACATCATCATGGCCTGCATGAATCTGGGAGTAATCGTCTCTATAAATCAACGTCTGGATGCAGAAATCATAGAATTGGTCGCTGAGGAGTTCGAACGTGAGATCGAATTCATAAGCGCTGAAGATGCCGATGAAGAAGAGGAGGAAGAAGTAGACGATCCAGCAGATCTCGAGCCACGTGCACCGATTGTGACTGTAATGGGTCACGTTGATCATGGTAAGACTTCCCTGCTCGATTATATCCGAAATGCAAACGTGGCAGGAGGAGAGGCCGGTGGTATCACCCAGCACATAGGTGCCTACGAAGTGAATCATGAGGGTAAGATGATCACCTTCCTCGATACACCTGGTCACGAGGCCTTCACAGCAATGCGTGCACGAGGTGCTAAGGTTACGGATGTGGTTATCATCATTATCGCTGCAGATGATCGCATCATGCCACAGACCAAAGAAGCAATCAGTCATGCCCAGGCTGCTGGTGTACCTATGGTATTTGCGATCAACAAAATCGATAAGCCAGGAGCTAATCCAAATAAGATAAAAGAGGAACTCTCAGGAATGAACATCCTGGTCGAAGAGTGGGGAGGTAAATTCCAATCACAGGATATATCGGCCATAAAGGGAATAGGTATTAGTGAACTACTTGAGAAGGTAGCTCTCGAGGCAGAAGTGCTTGATCTTAAGGCCAACCCCAACCGTCTCGCAAATGGTACCGTCATGGAAGCCTCTCTTGATAAAGGCCGGGGATACGTGACCAAGATATTAGTACAAGCAGGTACACTCTCCATCGGAGATGTTGTAGTCGCCGGTGGCCACTCGGGTAAGGTAAAGGCCATGTTTGATGAACGTGGAAAACGTGTCAAGTCGGCGGGGCCATCCAAGCCAGTCCTTCTGTTAGGTCTTAGCGGTGCCCCACAGGCTGGTGAACGATTCAAAGAATACGAGAGCGAACAAGAAGCACGTGCACTGGCTACCAAAAGGCAGCAGATCGAACGTGAACAAACGAATCGTGCCAGTAAGCGAATCAGTCTTGATGAAATCGGTCGTCGGCTCGCACTTGGTTCATTCAAGGAGCTCAATCTGATTATCAAAGGTGATGTAGACGGTTCAGTCGAAGCCCTCGCAGATTCATTGATCAAGCTGTCGGTAGAGTCAGTGCAGGTGAACGTCATCCACAAAGCAGTCGGCCCTATCGCGGAGTCAGATGTCTTATTGGCGTCGGCGTCAGATGCGATCATATTAGGATTCCAGGTGCGTCCAAGCTCCGGTGCCCGAGGTCTCGCAGAGCGCGAGGGAGTCGAGATTAAGACCTATTCCATCATCTATGAGGCGATTGACGAGATCAAGGCTGCGATGGAAGGTATGCTTGATACGATCAAAGAAGAGAAAGTCACATGCGAAGTTGAGATCCGAGAAACATTCAAAATCAGCAAGGTCGGCACAATCGCAGGTTGTTATGTCTCTTCTGGTACAATCACGCGAAACACCTTAATCCGAGTCATCAGGGATGGCATCGTAGTCTATCCGCTCAAAGAAGGTCAGGTCGCAGAACTCGGTACCCTGAAACGATTCAAAGACGATGTCAAAGAAGTGAGCAAAGGCTTCGAATGCGGTCTGACTGTAAAGAACTTCAACGACGTCAAAATCGGAGATATCATCGAAGGTTACGAGATCGTAGAAAAGAAGCAAAAGTTAGAAGACGCTGTCTAATCCTCCGGGGATGGACCAAATGGAGAAGATCAAGGTATTACTCGATCAGCGAGTTGCCTTATACAATGATCCATCCTTCATCGGCCCAGATCCGATAAGCATCCCACATCAATTCTCTCTGCTTCAGGACATCGAGATAAGCGCATTCTGGACTGCGATGTTATCATGGGGCCAACGCGTGACGATTATCAACAAGGCGCAAGAGTTAATGCGACTTATGGATGAAGCTCCTTATGATTTCATCATGCATCATCAGGACACTGATCTGAAAAGACTGTTAGACTTCAAGCATCGGACGTTCTTAGCAGACGATACCCTCTACTTCATTGATTTTTTTCGGTGGTACTATTCACATCATGATAGTCTCGAGGAAGCATTCCTACATGGTATGAATGCATATGATCGGCTCAGGCATTTCCATGACATCTTCTTTAGTCGTCCCGATCTGCTCCGGCGCACTCGAAAGCATGTGAGCACACCCATTCGCAACAGTTCGTGTAAACGGTTGAATATGTTCCTCAGATGGATGGTCAGAAGGGATGATCGCGGTGTGGACTTTGGAATATGGCGTCGAATATCACCGTCTGAGTTGATGATCCCACTGGATGTACATGTCTTCAAGGTGGCTACTCAACTTGGTCTACTTCATCGCAATAAAGCCGATTGGCAAGCAGTAGAGGAGCTAACAGATCAGTTGAAGATTTTTGATTCAGACGACCCCGTGAGATACGATTTTGCCCTATTTAGTATGGGCGTCTTAGAGAAGTGATGAGGTCCATAACCGCACACGAATAATTTACACCTGCCCTAAGAATAAGAGATTCTTCTACCTTTCTTTCATGAAGAAATCAACATACCTTTCTCGGGTCTGCCTCACCATAGTCGTACTCTACATCAGTATAATTGGCCGGCTCATCGGCCAAAATAGTGTGGACTCAAGTACACCATGGAAAGAAGATTTGACAGCCGTCCCCGCACTACAAGAGGCTGTGGACTTCGCTTTAAACCATGAATACAGCGGCTCGAGAGACCTCCGACAAGCCATATACAAGGGCTTCCAACGAGAACCTTACCACGAAATCAAAGGAAAAACCAAAAAGCGTGGAGGACCAGCAGGTATGATTATTCATCGTGGGCAGCTCCTTGCAGCCTGGGGAAATACTAAGCGTGTGGATATGACCTTCAGTGTCACCAAGAGTTATCTGTCTACAGTAGCTGGGCTGGCCATCGATCACGGATTGATTAAATCGGTCGATGATGCTGTGGCTGACTATGTATGGGACGGCACATTTGACGGTGAGCACAATCGATCCATTACTTGGAGACATCTACTGACCCAATCCTCAGATTGGACGGGCCAGCTCTGGGGCGGATACGACTGGGCCGATCGCCCCGAGCGGGAAGGGGGTATTGATGACTGGAAACTCCGTGAGTTGCATCCACCAGGTACCAACTTTGAGTACAATGATGTTCGAGTCAATGTCCTGGCCTATGCACTGCTTCAGGTCTGGCGCAGACCGCTCCCAGAAGTCATTAAGGATCATATTATGGATCCTATCAAAGCCTCCACAACATGGCGCTGGTATGGATATGAAGACTCGTGGACAGATATAGATGGACAGATGATGCAGTCTGTAAGTGGTGGTGGCCACTCTGGTGGTGGATTGTTCATCAGTACTGAGGACCACGCCAAGTTTGGGATGCTGTTTCTTAACAATGGATCATGGGAAGACAGACAGCTCATTAGTCCAAAATGGATTAAAGATGCCTGCACACCATCTGCAGCTAATCGCAGCTATGGATACATGTGGTGGCTGAATCCTGATGGTGATAATCAGAATAGGATGTCAAACCTGTCCCCTACAGGATACTATGCTGCAGGATTTGGTGGTAACTACATCATCATCGAACCAGAGGATGACCTCCTCATTGTAACGAGATGGTTAGAGCCTTCAAGTGCTAATGAGTTTCTTGGTAT
This sequence comes from Bacteroidota bacterium, assembly GCA_038523965.1. Lineage (GTDB taxonomy): Bacteria > Bacteroidota > Bacteroidia > Chitinophagales > Saprospiraceae > JAJRXG01. Next base: position 22,889 of record JBCBIX010000011.1, on the reverse strand, counting down.
CGTCAAAGAGGTACTGACCAAATAATGTTCCTTCCAAAATCAAATACCAAAGCATACAGTTGCGAAGGCAACAAAAGCAAAATGCCTGGAGCCTCCGTTTTGCCTGAATAAGTCAGCACTTTACAGCCCAGCAATGACTTCGGTTCTGCCGACGGACAGGCCTCCGCCTATTGCGCATCAATCTGTCTAATCAGCTCGTCAACCGCAGCTTTGAGTTGTGGATCTTCCCCTTTCGCCTTGCTATCGGGTGCGTTGAACACTTCGATATCAGGAACAGCTGGCCCATGCTCCATATTCTTATCAGTACTTTTCACATACCACGCCCTGAATGGCATTCTTACAAAAGAGCCGTCCAAGAGCCCCGCACCTCCAGTAGAGATCACGGCACCAAATGTTGGGCGACCTACCAACGTCCCATGACCGAGAGCTTGGAAGGCATGGGAGAAGATCTCAGCATTCGAATAACTGTTCTCATTGCACAGTGCGATCCGTGGTTTCGTCCAACTCGATAGTGGTAGACGCTCACCATAAGGATAGTTCTCTCTGAATTTTCCTTTTTCTCCTTCGAGAGATGATGCGGCACCTCGCGGGATGGTATAGGAATGCTGTCGGACATTGAGGACAGTCATTAACATATCAGTCGTCCAACCACCTCCATTAAAGCGAACATCGATGACTAAACCATCTTTACCGAGCCCACTCGCTGTCAGCTCCCGTTCAAATCGTTCAAAACTGGTCCAATTCATACCTTGAATGTGGATGTATCCAAGTCGACCATTAGAATATCGTTCTACCAACTGGCGGCGATCGTCCACCCAAGATCTATACAAGGCCGAACGAATCGATCGTGTAGGTCTGATGATGACTTCTTCAGGTGTTCCATCACGCTGGATTGTCAGTTGGCACTTCTCATCCACAGTACCATTGAGGATGCTATTGAGATTTACTGGATTGGTGATTTGCTGTCCATTGATGGCCGTGATGAGATCATCTACCAACAACTTACTTTCCTCGCGATCAGCTGGTCCTTCAGGTATCACTCGCTGAATCCGAATACCATTGGACTCAACACTGTAGTCGATACCAAGAAGGCCTGTTTGCTCTCGCTGGGTCTCTTCTCGACTACCGCCATATACGCCCATATGGCTGGCATTGAGTTGTCCAAGCATCTCATTGATGAATCGTCTAAAGTCCTGCTGTGTGGACGCGGCTAAGCAACGATCCTCGTAACGCTCCCGAAGAGCTGACCAATCATATCCATGGAACTCAGGATCGTAAAATCCATCCCTTAGTCGTCTCCAGGCCTCATCAAACACCTGTTGGCGTTCCTGAGGGTAGTCTACATCCATCCTTCCTTTGAAAGAAAGCGTTTCTTGCTTTTTGGCTTTGGGATCAATTTTGATGAGACTCCCACCAGATCGGATGGCGTAGATATGCTTTCCCTTCTCATCATGACTTGACGCAAACAGCGAAATGTCGGTAATGATCTTGGTGAGATCATCTCCATCCCATTTGATCGAATAAAAGTCAGAAGTGCCACCACCTCCTTGCCAGCTACCACCGTCATCCGTGAAATAAAAGGTCTCTCCATCGTGGGAGATGGATAAGTCTCCTTCGTTTCCTGCGAGCGACGTTACCTGGACCAATCGTTCATGGATCCGTTCGAAGTCTATCTGAACAGTCAAGACAGAGTCCTCTTCCACCTCTTGATCCTCTTCATCTTCCCAATCACGTTGTGTCTTGTCCCAGTCACTCTTGGACAACCATACGAACCAGACGTCTGTATCTCCATTGTTTCGCTCCGACAGGAACCCAAGCTTACTACCATCTTTGCTCCATTTGGGGCTGTAATCACTTCGTGGGTGGAGACTCACATTAACTGGTGGGAGATCCTCTTCTATGGAGTGGATATAGATCTCCTCATTAAAGTCAAGATCACTTAGCGAGTAGGCGATCCACTTCCCGTCAGGACTCCACGTCACACCTCCAGGGGTATCCCATCCATCAAGTAGAACGCGCCGATTTGTTAAGGTTCCCAGCGAATCAACATCCATAAGCACTAACCTTCCCCTCCCCTCGCGATAGATAAGCTGAGAACGATCAGGAGACAGACTCAATCCTTCTTCTTCGGTACCGTCATTAGTGAGACGGCGTACATCCAGGTCGAAGGTCTCATACAGGTCTTTCTCCTCACTGCCCGATGTGAGGGCATACAAATCGAAGGTCCCCTCGCGATCAGATGAAAAGATCAACACACTATCGTTCACCCAGACCGGTTGTTTATCTCTGAATGCATGCTTCGTTAACTGCTTCGCTCGACTCTTGTCCTTGTCATTCTTCTTTAGGAAGAGCTCTCCCCGAACCTCGAATGCCATCTGCTCTTCATCTGGAGACAATGCATAAGATTGCGCCTGATTCGTCACCGTACGATGCACGATCTGATCAAATCGCTCATCCCCAGGAACATCAAATGTTAGTTGTCGAAGCCCCTCATCATCACCAATTTTCTGAAAATAAGTCTGTCCCCCTCGGGTAAAGATGAGCGCACTGTTATCAGCGCTCACGTCATAATGAGTGATGCCCTCGCTATCAAAATTGGTTATCTGCTCTATTTCATTAGGTGTTGTAGACTGTACACGATGCAGATTATAAACTCCTGATCGCGCGCTTAGAAAGTAGAGGTAATCCTCGATGATCTTAGGTAAAATGTCTTGTCCTTCATCTGTAGTCACCTGATTATAATTGCCATCATCACTATTATATGTCCACACTTGACGATTAGCAGGCCCTCGGTATGCTTCACGGGCTGTACGACAATTACCCCGCACAAAGGCAAGAAGATTACCGTTGGCCTGCATATGTGGTGATAATCCTACAGCATCGACATACCGCTCAGGAGTGCCCCCAGTTACTGAGACAGACCAGATTTCGCTCTCACGCTCTGCTTGCGCGAAGTTTCGTCGCGATGTAAAGAGGATGCGATCGTTTGATACCCAAGATGGTCGATCATCTCCTGCAGAGTGATAGGTCAATCGCTTTGGCGATCCACCATCTACTGCAATGGTGTAGATGTCATTGTTTCCCCATCGATTACCCACAAAAGCCAAACTTTTTCCATCCGGACTCCACATCGGACTATGCTCATAGCTTTCATGGATGGTCAGTCTTCGGGGGATACTCTCATCAACTGACATCGTCCAGATGTCGCCTTGATAGGAGAAGGCAAGCTGATTTCCATCCGGACTCAGGCTGGGATGAACGACATAGACATCCTGTGAATCTCCTGACTTTGAAAGGAGAAATAGAAGACAAGTAACGAGTAAGGTTTTAATCATCGGACGCATCTTTTTCTTTAAAAGTTAAGATACGTTAATCGCAAATCGAAGTTGCCTACTGATTACATGGACCAATTTCGATCATTAATTGTCCCATCGCATTTACAGTGAACTCGGGCTCTAACTCTACAGTCGAACCAGCCTGAAAAATGTAGCTCTGGCCAGCCTCTATCGTGCCATCACTTGTAATCGTCTGGAGGGCCTGAAGAGTGAACGGTAAGGCAGTGATCGCCATCAGCTCAGCCGTAACAATTATATCATCCTGTCCACAAGTAGAAACAGATCCAAGATTGAGCCCCAAAATGATCGGATCGTGATCAGATGCTCTAAATGGACTAACCTCGTAGTACCCTGCTGGATTAAATGACTCTGTGTAGTCGATGACAGCTGGTTCATCGGTAGAGACATGCCAGATGGTGGCTCCACCATTCTGAGCCATTAAGCTTTCACTCGTCAGGATATGATCTAACGACCCCGCTTCACCGTCAAAGGTGAATGAGTACTCTTCCATACCCATTTCATTCCGAATCACATTCATGTACCCACTATCTGCTAACAACTGAAGTGGATCCTCCTGGGCATATGCATTAATATCTCCCAAAATGATGTAGTCCGAGTCTGAGGTCCCTGTTGGATCAGTCGCTAACCACGTCGCAAGATCTCGTGATGCATTTGACCGAGAGAAGTTATTGTTCCCTTGGAGATCTCCTTGATCCTCGTCTCCTGGAATTCCCGTCAGTGAACCCTTGGACTTAAAGTGATTCACAACCGCCGTAAACTGTTCTCCAGTCGCACGCTCTTCAAAAGTCACAGCCATCGGCTGGCGATGTCGTCTCCCGCCTGCTTGTGTGAATTCGCCAGTAGAAAGACCAGCTACGGTGGTCCCGGTGGCAATCTGGACAGATGTGGAGTCGTACAAAAATCCAATTGCGATGACATCTTGTCCCCAGTTGGAGGTACCTGGATCTACGAAAGTGTATCGATTAGTACCCAGCTTCATATTCACTGCATCGACAAGATCTTGGATGGCGCTATTGGTTCCATAGCCATCGTTTTCGATCTCCATTAGGCCGAGGACATCGGCATCAATCCCAACTATGGCTTCGACAATTTTATCTGTCTGCTTAGCGAATTCGCCAGGAGTACGTGCTCCACGAGCTGTCGGAAAACCTCCACCAGCACCATTGCCATTGAAGTAGTTCAGCACATTGAATCCAGCGACCTTAAGTCGTCCATCGATCGGGTCTGGCGATGTCGTCCGAGCATTGACTGTATGGAAGGTCGGCGCCTGTGTCGGATGGATTCGATAATCCCGCCCTGGATTAGACTGGGACGAATTAATCCGTCCGAAATCTATCACACCTACAAGATTCGAAATACTGTCTCCTGATCGAATCACTGCTGGTGGTGGAGATCCGAGATAAGGGACTGGATTGGGGTTGTCTCCAAGTGCATCTACGTCCTGCCCATCATCAAGCACGATAAGCCGCCGAGCATTGGCCATAGCCAGGGAATCTGCCCCTGTACTTCCTGCATCAAACAGGTTTGTAGGTTTAAAAAGCCGTCCTCTTTGGCCATCATCGGTCGGTGATGCCAAGGTCATCTGGCCATAACGACCGAGGAAAAAGTTCTGGCTCACGGTCATGCCATCTAATGCGACTAACATACCCTCCACTCGCTCTAAGTCTCCATCGTTAACTTCTGGAAGCACATTCTGGACTTGCGTGGGGAGACTCCTACCGGAGGCATGGACCGTAAGTGCACTTACAAAATCGATCTCTGTGAGTGTATTGAACTCCTTGACGTTACCGCGGACAGATATACTATCACCCACATTCACCTGTGTTCCAAAAAACGAATTTGCCTGAGGGATGAATACGAAGATGCCCTCAGAGGTGCTATCATTCCCATCGCCTATCGGGTCTTGTAAGAAGAATCCACGCAGTTCATCTGCCTCCTGAAAATCTCCTGTAACGATACCGTAAGTAGTAACTGTATCCCCTACTAATGGGCTCACATCTCCAGAGCCTTGTATCTCGGCAATGGGAACAACACCATTGGCAATGGTGCCTGAACTAACGATATCATCTGAACTCCGTGGCAAAAGCTGGTAGCCAGAGTTTAAAGGGGTAGATGGATCAAACTGCCCTCCTATGCCAGTAACTGAAAATGTCCCCATTGGTACAGAGAGACTATAGAGGTCCACATCGCTGTCGATACGCATAGCAAACGTATCAGTCCCATTAGTAACATCGACGTTGAATCCAGATCCAGTACCCGTCCACTGCGCGTCGTCTACGATCATTACGTCTTCCAATGTGATCAGGACAGACTCCGTCGTCTCGTTAAGAGCCGTGATAATCTTCGCATCTGGGATCGTCAATCCTTGATCTAACAGAGCGATCGAGTCTGGTGACAATTGGGTAAGCCCATTGAACTGGGAAATAGAACCGAAGATGCGCACCGAATCACCCTGAGTGACAGCATATCCGCTCACATCACTGGTTCGAAATACGCCGATTCCATTGCAATTTCTATCTACGATGGTGAATTGTACTCCAGATCCACCTCTGAGATCTACACCTACCACAATACCGTCGATGATCGTCTCCACTCCTAATGAATCTGCAATGCCGTCGGCATCTTCCCCATGCATTGATGCAATAGTCACAGGTGCTACTGGATCGTCATCGTCTTGAATGACTCCGGCTGCGGAAGCTGTGGTGATGGTGGCTCCGCCCGTGGGGTTGGATATCGTAATGGCAAAATCTTCATCTGGCTCGATATCGGTATCACCGGTGACAGTAACGATGATGACTTTAGAAGTCTCTGTCGCCGCAAAGGAGAGTGTTCTACTCACTGGTGTTACACCGGAAGTGTCCGAGGCGTCTATGTCCGTACTTGTGATAGCGAAATCCACATCAGTTGTTCCCGAGACATCACCAGATCGTGTCACTGTGAAGGTGAAAGGAGTTGTTCCTGTGTCTCCTTCGTTCTTGTTAGCATTGGTCGGAGATATCAACAACGAAGTGGTTGAGGCCGAACCGACTGTATAGGGACCAGCTGCAAGAGGAGAGATGGGGCTATTATTTCCTGTCCAATTAGCGGGATTTCCTATAGCAGCCAGAAGTTCGGCTTGAGTACCAGAAGTCACAGATTCTCCATAGGTAGAATTGTCAAACTCATCTTCAGCACCACTTCCAAAGCCAACTGCCACTGCAGTAGTTCCCACGACTAAGCCAGGGGGCAGATCGGATTGATTTGAATCATCTGAGCCTGTTTGGAATTGCGTTGAGTTTGTCTGTACGGCATAGATGAACGTAGGTGTTGTAGACGCTCCTTGGAATGCGATAACCTGGTCACCACTACCTGACAGGTTAAATCCTCCAGTACCTACCCCAAGATCATTGTCAGCAACAAAATTAGTGGCATTAGTAATTGAGTTAATCACAGTACCCCTGCCCAGGGCGGTTGGAGCAGTGTATTTCAAGGCACCTTCATTGGGTCGAAAGGTTCCATCCATACGCACGCCAGAGTCAGTGAATCGAATCTCCGTGCCCGCGGCAATATCTACGAGAAGCACGAAGGCAAACTCATCTGGATTGTCAGTATTCACACCGATTATCGCAAGATCCCCTGCGGTGAGAGTAGTTTGGGCAGTTAAACCCAGATTCGAAAACAGGAGAAATACCAGCGAAAGAAAGAGGCTAAAGGATCTGCAAGGCATGACGAGCGTAGGACTTGGTTGAGCGAGCTAAAGTAGTCGCGCACAAGAGCCTATGCATTAGCGTATTAACAATTTAAAGAAGGGATAATATATGGTTCATATCCAAGTCGGTGCTGCCCGACGAAGAAGACCAAAAGAGGTGGACGCTTTGATTGGTTTACATAAGGACCTTCGCAGAATGGGCTATGATCATGACCTCGTAATGATGCTATTCAGTACTGCTCATTTCCCAATACAAAACTTACTGAATATGGACTCCAGTAAGTCATCAGTGTGGATCTCTCCAGTTATTTCGCCCAGGTAGTGGAGAGCCTGACGAATGTCGAGGGCGATAAGATCACCAGTGAGACCGCCAACAAGACCAGCTAAGACTTGATCCAAGCTGGACATCGCGCTCGTAAGTGCTGCATGGTGCCGAGCATTAGATACGATCGTTTGATCCTGGAGATTTTGGCGACCTATGACAGTCTGATAGAGCTTCTCCTGTAGATAGGGGATATTCATGCGATTCTTTGCCGATATGGTGATGAGGTTATCGCCATTGACAAGACCCTCCTTATAGTAATCCTCTGGACGGGTATATGGCAGGAGATCCATTTTGTTAGCGACGAAGATTCTACTTCCCCCAGCAGTTAGCACCTTGCTCGCGTCCAAAAACCGCTCAACGTCAGCCCATAGATCGGCTGGTCGCGACTGGGTGACATCAAAGACGTAGATGACCAAAGCAGACTTAGAAATTTCATCCAGCGTGCGTGCCACACCTATTCGTTCGATTTGATCCTGTGCCTCGCGAATCCCAGCTGTATCGATCAGTCGAAAACGTATTCCTCTGATCGTAAGGCCTTCTTCGATAGTATCTCGTGTGGTTCCGGCTATATCAGAGACGATCGCACGCTCATCATTCAATAGAGCATTAAGTAGAGTGGACTTGCCGGCATTGGGTCGTCCAGCAATAACCGTAGAGACACCATGCTTAATAACATTGCCCAGGGCAAAAGAATCTATCAACCGCTGAAGTACCATCTGGATGCGTCTGATTAATCCTTCCAGTTTTGATCGATCAGCGAACTCGACATCCTCCTCTCCAAAATCCAACTCCAATTCGATCAAAGCTGCAAAATCAATGAGCTCTTGGCGCAGGTCGGCGATTTCATCGGAGAAGCCACCTCTCATCTGTCGCATCGCCAACATGTGGCTTTGTTCATTGTCCGAAGCTATTAGATCAGCCACCGCCTCGGCGCGAGTGAGATCCAGCTGCCCATTAACGAATGCTCGCAGTGTAAACTCCCCTTGACGCGCCATTCGCGCACCGCCTGCCACAGCCAACGCGATAATCTGTTCGATGATGTAAGGAGATCCATGACAACTGATCTCTACGACATCTTCTTTGGTATAACTGCGCGGAGATCTGAATACAGTGGCCACACATTCGTCGATGATATGTCCCTGTTCTGACTTGATTTTCCCATAGTGCACCGTGTTTCCTGCCACTTTCCCAAGATTCTGGCCGTAAAAGAAGTGATCACAAATAGAGATCGCTGCCGGTCCAGATAGACGTATCACTCCTATCGCACCGAGGCCAGAAGGAGTCGATAAGGCGACTATTGTATCATCGATAACATATGTCATGGACTAAAGGTAGCTCAGCACATAAGAGTGCCAGGTATTGGGATGTAACTTAGCAGTGTGAGTAGACTACATAGTATCAGGTTGAGCATCCTAATAAGCCTCATCATTACAGGTTGTTCCCAAACAGGTAGGGTTAAGGAGTCACCGCAAACAGACATTATCCCAGTTATCCTCGATGATGCTGGAATGAATATCCTTGCACGCGCATATGATGCGCTCGGTGGATGGGAGCGATATCATGATATCAAGCAGATCCAATACCAAAAACGTTCTGTCCTTTATTATGAAGATGGTAGCATCGAAAGCGAATCCGAACAGACCCATGTCTATAACCTACAGCCACATCTTTCAGGAGTGATTACTACGCATCACCCAGAATCGAAACGAGGTGAGATCATCTATGACGGCTCCTCACAAAATGAAAAACCTGCTGAGAAGGCGTTCTTAACGAGCCACTTCGTGCTTTTCGCACCATTCAAATTAGGAGACCCGAATACCTCACTGGTCAGATTAAAAGATCGACAATTAGAGAATGGAATGAATGTCCATGCCATTGAAGCAACATACGACCCTGACCCTTATGCCAATCATAGTACCGATGATACATGGACCTATTTCTTTGAGAAAGAAACGGGACATTTTGCTGGGTATCTCGTTCACCACCCTCCGACGTATGCCTTTATCCAAAATACCGAGGTGATAACCGCTGGGGAGATGACCTGGCCTGCGCATCGCAAAAGCTATAGATCCGATCCTGATCTTACGAAGACTTACTTGCGAGGTGAATTCTGGTACAGCGATTACAAGATCATTTATAAAAGTCACAGAGAATAGGTGAGCAAAGCTCTGATCATGCGTCTATTTGCGCTCCTTTTCATCCTCATAGTAGGAACTACAGCTGAGTCTCAGCTTGTTCATAACGATTCACTGCGTTTTTCTGATGTGCAGATATCGGTGCTCACATGTGGCACTGGAGAAGAGCTATATGGTCGATTTGGGCATACCGGTCTTCGTGTCTCCGACCCGCTCAGGGGTGCTGACCATGTTTATAATTGGGGAACATTTGACTTTGACACCCCAGGATTTTACATCAAATTCTTAAGGGGCCAATTGGACTACACGCTGAGTCGAACCACCTTTGATAGCTTTTTGATGGAGTATCATTTCTATCAACGTCCGGTGGATGAACAAGTCATCCATTTGAAATTGGAAGAAAAAAAACAACTCTTACAAAAGATAGAAACCAACTACCTCCCTAAAAATCGAAATTATAAGTACGACTTCTTTTTTGACAACTGTGTAACCCGTATCCGAGACCTGATCGAAAGTCTTGACTCCCCTGTGGTGTATCCCGATCTTGCTATGGAGGCAATCACCTATCGCGGCCTCCTCCACACACATCTGGAAGACGATCCGTGGATACGATTTGGCATGGATCTCATCTTAGGCGCTCGAACCGATGCCATAGCCGGAGCGCGAGATCAGATGTTTTTACCGTTTTATTTCCGTGATTACATGGAGGGAGCTACTCTCGGGTCCTCTCCCATGGTAGCATCATCCGACCGTATCCTCGACTATGAGGGACGTGATCAACTCTCAACCCTAATTACACCTGCGACCCTGTTCTACATCCTGTTATTCCTTGAGATAGTCTTGACCTTTTGTCTTTGGGTGAAAGGAGACCAACAGGCGAACTGGTGGTACGATAGATTATGGTTTGGAATTCTTGGTGTCGCTTCCGTGGTTTTCATATTCATGTGGTTTGGGACAGACCATGAAGTGTGTTCCGACAACTATAATCTCCTCTGGTCGATTCCATGGGCTTTGGCAGGACTATCTGGCCGTGGATGGCGTCAGAAGCTTAGTCTTTCTTTAACCATCTTGTTGAGCTCTATGGTATTGTTTGGTCAGAGCATGATCCCACAGCACTTTAGCCCAGTAGTCACCCCAGTAGCCTTAATCTCCATTATTAAGTCCGTGCGCCTGCTGTTTGGTTTTCGGTGGTTAAAAATGTCCAAAATTACAGCTGTGACTATCCTGGCCTTTGCATCCACAGCAAGCATTTCAGCACAAAGTAAGATGGCAGGCATCACTGTGGTTGCCCCTCCAAGACCATTCACTTCTGATCCGATAGAGGATATCGTAGATGTACATGCCAACTGGATCGCTTTGGTGCCTTATGGGATCGGACAAAAGGGCCAACCCGTTGTTTTTCACAGCATGGCCAACCAATGGTGGGGCGAAAAACCAGAAGGTATTGCCGAATCGGCTCGCTTAGCCCATGAACAGGGTGTCAAAATCATGCTGAAACCACAAGTTTGGATTCCAGGCGGATGGGTTGGAGATATGGATTTTGAAAAAGAGGCAGAGTGGAAACTGTGGGAAAAAAACTATCGCGACTACCTCATGACGTTTGTTGACATGGCTATCAAGGATAACATCGAGATGATCTGTATAGGTACCGAATACAAGACGGCAGTAGTGAAACGAGAGGCCTTCTGGAGACAACTTATCGCTGACATCAGATCAAAATATGATGGCCTGCTTACCTATTCGTCTAATTGGGATTCGTACAAAAATGTACCCTTCTGGGATGAATTAGATTACATCGGTATCAGTGGATACTTTCCACTCAGCAGCATGGATACGCCACCAGTACTTCTTTTGAGTTATCGCTGGCGCAAGGTTGTCCGTCAACTTCAGAAGTTTAGCACACGTACGGGAAAGCAAATCTTATTTACCGAATATGGATATCTATCTGTAGATGGTGCTGCTGGCAAGACCTGGGAATTAGAGCGCAATATCCAAGGTCGTCGGATCAACCAGCAGGCTCAGGCTAATGGGTACGAAGCCTTGTTTCGAGCGTTAGTCGACGAACCATTCTGGGCAGGCGGCTTTTTGTGGAAGTGGTTCCCAGAAGGCCAAGGACACGAGGGATACCCAGAACGAGACTATACCCCACAACACAAAAAAGCACAGACCACCATCACCAAGTGGTACGGCCAAATGTCTCAACAATGATCATTACTACCACCGTACCGGAGATGCAGTCGGTCATCCAACAAGCCAAGGTCCGAGGTCAATCCATTGGTTTTACACCGACCATGGGTGCACTCCATGATGGACACCTCAGCCTCGTCCGACGGATGAAAGAGGAATGCGATCTGAGCATATGCTCCATCTTTGTAAATCCGACACAGTTTAACCAAACAGCGGACCTGGATTCCTACCCCCGTACTGTAGAAGCTGACACAGACCTACTCCGAGGGGTCGGATGTGATGTCCTATTCGTGCCCTCGGTAGCAGAAATGTATCCCCACGGAAGTGACTATGAACTTGATGTCAACTTGGATGGCCTTGATACCAGAATGGAAGGTGCACACCGACCGGGCCATTTCGCTGGTGTTGTTCAGGTCGTGCATCGGCTGATCGAGATAACCTCATGCGATAGAATATACATGGGTCAGAAGGACTTCCAGCAGTTTACCATCATCAGACAAATGCTGCGTGACCTGAAACTAACTACAAGATTGGTAGTCTGTGATATTGTACGAGGAGAGGACGGTCTGGCTCTGTCGAGTCGTAATCGACGGCTTCTCCCCGAGCATCGCCGAGATGCTAATGTCATCCATCGAGTCCTCTCATTAGCTAAAGAGTGGATTCAGGATCGCGATGTTAAGCATATTGAAGAGACCGCCTTATCCTACCTTTCGATACCAGGATTTCGGCCCGAATACTTTGATCTCATTAATGGACATAATCTCCTTTCGATCACCTCGAAGGACGATGCTGAACTCATTGTAGCCTGCACAGCTGTATGGGCTGGAGATGTCCGATTAATTGACAATATGGTCCTCAAGGGAACACTGTAGTCGCTCCTTACAATTCTAAAAATTCAAATTCCAGTCAGTGCTTATACAAGTCAAAAAATCAAAAATCCACAGAGCTACCATCACAGAGGCTAATCTCAACTACATGGGTAGTATCGCGATCGACGAACATCTTATCGAAGCTGCCAATCTCTATGAAGGAGAACGTGTCCAGGTTCTCAATATCAATAATGGTGAGCGCCTCGAGACCTATGTCATCAAAGGCGAACGCGGCACCGGTGTTATTAGCATTAATGGGGCTGCGGCACGTAAGATGGGACAAGGAGATAAAGTCATCATTATATCTTACGCATTTATAGACGCTCAGGAGCATGATCAATTCACCAGTGTGAATGTGTTCCCAGATGAGCAAAATCGAATCCACTAACTACCAGACAGACCTACCCTGAACGACACTCTCAAAAAAAGCCTCCAGACACTGCTCTTTGGCGGAGTCGGAGCTGCTATACTCTACTTTATGTGGCAGTCCCAAGGGAATGCACTCGCGGCTCAGTGTACCCTTGATGGAGAATCCGGGGATCACTGTCGGCTCAGCACCAAATTGTTAACTGACTTTCGCCGCGTCGAGTGGATGTGGATAGTACTTGTATGTGCCACCTACATGCTAAGCAACTACATCAGAGCAATCCGATGGAAAGATCTGCTGCGCACGGTTGATGTCGAAGTCAGCACCTTCAATGCAGTTGCTGCTACGATGGTCGGATATTTTGCTAACGTGGGTGTCCCTCGTCTCGGTGAAATCCTCAGACCTGGTATTCTGGCTCGATATGACAAGGCGCCTCTGGACCGAACGTTTGGCACAATTGTCTTAGAACGGATAGTAGATGTAGTCCTTTTTGGGGTGATGATCGGATTAGGATTCCTTTTCCATTACGAAGCTCTCTGGTCCTACCTATCGTCTAACGTGGAGATACAGCCCTCGACGCTTATTACGATCCTGGTATTGATGATGGTATCAGGAGTAATCGGAATATTGTCGCTCAGATGGCTATTGGGCCGACGCGAAGAACAGCTATCCCCATTTCTCACGAAGGTCAAGGGTATTCTCCAAGGGTTCATAGATGGTATCCTTTCGATCACTCGCCTTCCAAACCTGCCTCTCTTTGTTGCTCAGTCGATTGGGATCTGGGTGCTCTATTTTTTGATGCACTATCTGGCCTTCTTATCGTATGAGCCAACTGCTTCATTAGGCCTGCTGGACGCGATTTTAGTATTTGATTTTGGTGCATTAGGCATTGTTCTTCCCTCTCCGGGAGGTATGGGTACGTATCACTTTTTGATCGTCGAAAGCCTCGATATTTTGAAGGTGCCAAGAGCGGATGGATTTTCCTTTGCCATGATCATCTTTTTCACACTCAACCTTGGTTGCAATGTTGTCTTTGGCCTCATTAGCTTAGTGCTACTTCCAATAGTGAATGGCAAAACAACGAGCTCATCTACACTCTCCACAGACTAAGATCTTCACCGATCTTAGCGAGTTGAAGTTGGCTCGCATCAATTTCGAAACCATGCTGGTATTCACGAATGGTTGCTTTGACCTGCTCCATCGAGGTCATATCGACACGCTATTCGCCTCAGCAAAGCTTGGAGACCAATTGGTAGTAGGTCTAAACTCAGACGCCTCCATCAGGAGATTAAAGGGTCCAGACAGACCCATTCAGACTTGGATGGACCGGGCAATGATCCTCGCAAGTCTATACTACGTGGATATTATCGTCGGGTTTGATGAAGACACCCCTATCGAACTCATCAAGCATCTTCGTCCTCAAGTAATCACCAAGGGCGGCGACTATAAGATCGAGGATATGATCGGTGCCGATGTGGTAAACTCTTACGGAGGACGAATCGAAGTTCTACCCTATCGAGATGGCCATTCTACCACCGCCATTCTACAGCGATAGAGATGTGAAATGGTGCCTGTAACGCAGCTAAAACCACAAACGCTGCCTCTAAAATGTTATGCAGCTGTGCAAAAGATCAGATGTGTCATCAAAAACGATATATTGAATCGCGTAATCTTTTGGTGACCAACAAAGAATTTTTAATAGCAGACTATTCCCGAACATTATGAGAACGTTCTTGCTCCTCCTGATCCTGGCGGTATGGATACTATTAGGTTACAAAATGTGCACTGACAGCGCGCGCTGTTGTGGCGCCGACGAAACCACCTCAGGCGTTACTACCGAAACTTCCAAAGCAACCTCTCCAGCAATTGGAGAGGTTGCTTCTTCTGTCTGTGCGGTAGGACCGATTTGCTTCGAAACCAATTCGACACAGGCGACATATGGCGCCTCATTCGAACGTTACCGAGATTCGTTGGCAAGCCTTATCACACCTGGAAAGCGACTACGCATAACTGGACTCTACGGTGCGTCTGAGACATATGATGGGAGCTTTGAGAATCTTGGGTTTCATCGGGCAGATGCCATCGGAAAGAGATTCGGAGCTCTCGTCGCTGCTGACCAAATAGACTTAGCAAGCCAACAGCAGGTAGGCCGTGATCTTGGACTTGCTGACCGCCTACAAATTGATGTCATAGATGCTCCAACAACCGCTGCAGCCATCCCTCAGGTAGAGTCCAAGACGCTGATCTACTTCCCATTCAATTCGACACAGAAACTGTCCAGCTCTGAAATCGAACAATACTTGCGAAGAGTGGCAGAACGTGTAACGGCATCGGGAGAACGGATCTCGTTAGTAGGACATACAGACAGCAAAGGACAAGCAGATGCTAACCAAGCCCTTGGACTTCGTCGAGCGCGTGTAATCCGAGATTATTTAGTCCAACAGGGTGTCTCTCGGGACAACATCCAGATCCAATCGCAAGGTGAATCCTCACCTATTGCAACGAATGAGACAGAAGAAGGACGAGCTCAGAATCGACGTACTGAACTTACCATACTTAACTAATACTCAGCTTCACCAATAAACAGAAGACTCATGCTCTTATTCATTGACTTTTGTGCGATACCATGGTGGCTACCATGGCTTTTGTTTCCATTAGGACTACTCATAGGTTGGTTTTTGCGACCAGGAGGAGGGAATACCATTGGATCCTTAGAAAGCGAAGTTTCTGGACTAAAAAGTAAAATCAGAGGCTTAGAAAAAGACCTCAGTGACACCAGTACACGCAAGGCAACATTAGAGTCAGACATGGCGATGTTGCAAGGTCGGCTTCGCGATGCTAACATTAATTTAGACGAAGGCTCTACCTCTGGTTTGGGTATTGCTGACATGACTGGTACATCTGTGAGTTCAGGGGTCAAGGGCACCATAGCAAAAGGTAAGGCAGTGCTTGGAGTTGCGGGTGCGGCGGGAGCATCAGCGTTATCCGGACTCGGAGATCAAGCTGATAAGGCAGGAGATCAAATAGGCAATCTCGCTTCTGAGGCCAAAGACAAAGCAGATCAACTGGTATCAGATGCGGGCGACACCCTCGAGGGGGCTGCAGACAAGGCAAGTGAAATGACTGCCAATGCAAGCGACGCCGTTAAAAATGTCGTAGATGAAGCAAGTGAACTTGCTGATAGTACGGCAGATAAAGCCGCTGATCTCGGGGAGACTGCCAAGGAAAAGGTGGGAGACTTAGGAGCAGCGGCAGGTAGTACCCTCGCTGGAACAGCTGGTGCGATAGGTAACCTCGAAGAGAAGACTCAGGACCAAGCAACTGATATGTTAGGTCAATCTGGAGACCTGTTTTCAGAAACGAATGCAGCTTCAGACTCAACCAATGTCATCGCAGGATCTGCCGCAGGCGCAGTACCCTTGTTCGGTACAAAAGGAGGATCGGAATCAACCTCAGCATATGGCAATGCCCTCGGTCACGATAATCTTCAGGTTATCGAAGGTATCGGACCAAAGATGGAAGAAGTTCTAAAGTCTGCAGGTGTTCGCAACTGGAGCGATCTGTCAGCTAAAAGTCCCGAGGAACTGCGTGCCATCTTAGATGAAGCTGGACCAGATAAATACAAGATTATAGATCCAACCACATGGCCAAAACAAGCACAGCTCGCAAACGATGACAACTGGGATGGACTCATCGACTTCCAAAAAAGGTTAGATACAAACATCGATCTCGGAGAAGGCGAGACAGATTCCAAAGCAGAGAACATGCTGCGCAAACTGGGCGCAATAGCACCTGATGCAAATGATCTCACAGCTGTCGATGGAATCGGACCAAAGGCTCAAGAGCTACTCCATGAAGGCGGATTACATTCGATTACGGATCTCGCTAATGCAGATCCTGGGCAAGTCAAAAGCTTGTTAGCAGCAGGTGGATCCAGCTTTGCTTTAGTTAATCCTGATAGTTGGATCAATCAAGCCAAGTCCATGACTGGGCTGACTTCTGGTGATACGATCGGATCTACTGCTCAGCTTCAAGGCGCAGGGGACAGCGTAGCACTGAAAACCACCGGTGTAAGCTCTCCTTACGCAAAACTCAAAGAAGACAATCTCCAAATCGTAGAAGGCATCGGACCGAAAATGAATGAGGTCCTTAACAATGCAGGAATTAAAACTTGGAAAGATCTCTCGGAAACTACACCAGAGCGACTTCGTGCGATCTTGGATGAAGCGGGCGGAGATCGATATCGAATCATCGATCCTGCCACATGGCCGGGACAGGCGCAGTTAGCCGCATCTGGAAAATGGGACGACCTCATCACCACACAAAAGCATCTTGATACCGGCAAAACTGGAACAACAGAATCAGCATCCAAGCTGGAAAAAGTGCTCATCCGAATCGGTGCCATTAAAAGATGGAAAAAGGATGATCTAACGGCCGTGGAAGGTATAGGGCCTAAAATCGCCGGCCTCCTACGATCGAATGGCGTCAATACCTGGGACGAGCTGTCAACGACCAGCCCAGATCGACTTCGCGAAATTCTGGCATCAGGAGGAAGTCGATTTAGGTTAGCAGATCCAGATACTTGGCCTAAGCAGGCTGCTTTAGCAGCGGCTGGAGA
The DNA here is from genome assembly GCA_038523965.1 of Bacteroidota bacterium. Classification (GTDB taxonomy): domain Bacteria; phylum Bacteroidota; class Bacteroidia; order Chitinophagales; family Saprospiraceae; genus JAJRXG01. Next base: position 5,344 of record JBCBIX010000011.1, on the reverse strand, counting down.
GTGGGATAAGTTGCAGGAGTATCAGGACTTCTTAGATGGTGGCAGATAGCGACATCCTCAACAAATGAATTGAAGCCCTTATGCACTGCGTGCGTAAGGGCTTTTCTTATCAACAACCAAGTGTTTTACGGGCATGTCTAAGACGATACACGAACTCAAGTCGACAATACCTCAAATCGGAGCGCTTAGACAGATCCTAATCAGACCTAAAAAGAGAGGGGAGATCACGTCATCTGATACGCTCGATATTACGGTATCACAGGGCCTACTGGGGGATCACTACAGCAAATCAGGAGGCAAGCGAATGGTGACACTAATCCAAGAGGAGCATCTTGATGTCATCGCAGCAATCCTGGACAAGGAAATTGATCCCACTAAACTCAGGCGAAACCTCGTGGTCTCTGGAATTAATCTGCTCAGTCTTCACGATATGCAGTTCCGGATTGGACCTGATGTGATCCTACAAGGGACAGGTCACTGCCACCCTTGTAGCCGTATGGAAACCAATCTCGGTCCAGGAGGTTACAATGCCGTGCGGGGCCATGGTGGTATCACCGCGACAGTCATCCAAGGAGGGAGAATCAGAATCAATGATTCTATCAGGGCATTCCCTGACGAATAAAATTCTTAAGAAAAACCCTAACTCCAAATTAAAGAATAGACTTAGTTGATATATCAATATGGCTAATAAGCTATCTCATCTTGACGAAAAAGGGCAGGTACAAATGGTAGATGTCGGTGATAAGCAAATCACAAAGCGTTTTGCCCATGCCAGATCTACTGTGATCTTACCGCCAAACATCCTCGATTTACTATCAGGAGATGACATTGTGACCAAAAAAGGAGCCGTTTTTCAGACCGCAACAATCGCAGGTATCATGGCTGTTAAGAAGACAAGTGAACTCATCCCCCTGTGCCATCCACTGCCTTTATCGAAGTGTGAAATTGATATATCAATTGACGATAATCAGCACGTTATCATCGATTGTACAGCTAAAGTATCGGGTAAAACCGGGGTCGAGATGGAGGCGCTAACGGGCGCTTCAGTCGCAGCACTTACCATCTATGACATGTGCAAGGCGATGAGTCATGATATCGTTATCGCGCGGACAGAGCTCATCACCAAAACAGGAGGAAAAAGTGACTACCACAACTCCATTTCTTAAGCTTCTGCAGCTCCATCGAGCCTGTTTGCAGATGACTTAGTGGATCGCCGTAATATTCTCGAGTTCGATCCGGGAGAGCTCGACCAGTTCATCCTTCTGAAAGAGTGAAGCCATCTGCGCCGGTGGAGTTGTTTTCTCATGTTTGTAGTTGACATAATCTTGCCATCGGATGCCGCCCACTTCGCGCGGATCATAAGCCTCACGAAACCGAACCCCACCTCCATCTACTTCGTATGAGTAGGCCAGATAGTCCATCGTGAAGTCGTCGGCCCGGATCCAATAAACGTAGACATCGTCATAGTCGACACCACCACCTTGCTCCACGAACGTGACCTCGATCTTATGATAAGTAAACCCATGGATCACTTCGTCTTTTAGCCTTTTCAACCGAACTGCAGGATCACTCAAAAAGAATGGGAGATAGGCGAAGTAATGAACTGAACGCACCGAGTTCGTATACTTCTGAATGTCCTTCTGTGATAGCGGCACTTTGGTGGAGTCGACCAGACGAGTGAAGTCACTATTTGTCAAAATATCAATGATCTCATGGCCAGCTGTATCAACTGAAAGTCGGCTATATCGATACTTGCCATGCTCATACTGGAGCTCATATTGTCGACCCCTAAAGGTGTATTCGAACCGTCCTTCTTCATAGGCTGTACCCCCATGAACCTGGATACAACGCTCGACGATCTCTGTTGCGGTGTCAATCTTGTTGACAGTACAAGAAGTAACGAGTAGGATGAGAGCGGAATAAAAAATTTTCATAATCAACAGTTGAATTAACGGTCGTAAATGGAATGGTCGAAAGTAGAGGTTCTAAGCACCAGTAGATGTCGCCATGCGGATAGACCTATCTCGCTGCCCCGGTGCCGCCATCATCATCGACCTGCTCATCTCCAAATTCCGTTTCTATAGGTTGGGCGTGGTATCCCTGCTCTCTTAGATATTGCGAAAAGGTAGTCGTATTCCCATGTGTTGGATAGATATGGGTGGCACCCGTTGCTTCGATTGCCTGATTCAATCCATCCCAATCACAATGGTCTGACAACACAAAACCTCGATCCGCTCCACGCCGGCGTCTGTTCCCCCGGATCATCATCCAACCTGACGCCGCACCAAGACTGAAGTTCTTAATGCGCTTCATCCATGGAGTACCTACAGCGCCAGGTGTACATACAACAAGGCCTCTCGGTAAGTCAGTCGTATCTGTTTTTGGGTTGAGATGAATAGTCTCGGGCAGGGGAATTCCTGACTCGCGATATACTTGGTTCATGTTTTCGACAGCACCATGTGTATAGATTGGACCGATGCTGTGATCAACACTATTGATAATTCGCTGCGCCTTGCCCAGAGAGTAGGCGGTAATCACTGAAGTCTTACCCAGCGAGACATTCTTCGACCACCACATGTTGATTTCGGACATGATTTTCTTCTGTGGACGCCATCGATAGACGGGCAACCCAAAGGTGCATTCTGTAATAAAGTGATGGCATGCGACCGGCTCATAAGGCTCACAAAGTCCGTCATCTTCGATTTTATAGTCACCCGTCGCAACCCAAATTTCCCCTTGATACTCGACTCGAACTTGGGCAGATCCAGTGATGTGACCTGCAGGATGGAAAGAAAATCGAACACCATTAACTGTAAGGGCCTCACCATAGTCTATACCTCGGATATTGATATCGTGACCCAGGCGATGCTTGAGGATATTCACAGAGCTGGTGGCACAGACATAATACTTGTGCCCCCAACGAGCGTGATCGCTATGGCCATGAGTAATGAGTGCATTATCCACCTTTCTCCATGGGTCGATATAGACCTTAGCCGGCTCTACATATAGTCCATTCTTTGTGTGCGAGATCAGTCCCATATGATACAAAGAGAATCATGGTGGTGTGGGTTTTGATCTTTCGACTTCGAGATACCTTCACGATTCATGCGCAGAGAGTTTTTGCTCAACATTGCTTTTCTCATTGGGATCAATCTGGTGATCAAGCCTTTCTATACCTTCTTCATCGAGACAGAAGTACAGAATGTCGTGGGTCCTGAAGAATTCGGACTGTACTTCTCCGTGTTCAATCTATCGTACATCTTTCAGATCTTTTTGGATCTGGGTATCCATAACTATGGGAGCCAATATCTTCCTAAACATCCTGAGACTCGTGACCACTACCTGTCCACTGCCCTTTTTACAAAGGCACTGCTGGTTGTGCTTTTTGCCATGATGATCGTCATCATAGGAGTCCTACTCGGGTACGACGACCGCCTACGAGGCTTGCTCTATTTGGTATCGACTAACCAAGTGTTGATCGCGCTTATCTTTTTCTGTCGCTCCTCTCTCGCCGCATTGGGGCATTATCGATCCAATAGTTTGATCTCAGTACTGGATAAGGTATTCATGATGAGCGCTCTGGGATATGCCTTGTTCTGGAACAAGTCGTTGATGCTAAGTTTCGATGTGTATGACTTTATCGGGATTCGCATGGGCAGCTATGCACTGACCACAGGCATTGCTGGCCTTATGTTATGGGGTGTTGGTAGATTCAGAACACTTATCAAGGTGAAGTGGTCTGAGATTCGACAGTTACTTCGTGCGAGTCTCCCATTTGCGATTTTGGTGGTCTTCATGGGCATTTGTAATCGAACAGATGCCGTAATGCTCGAGCGACTACTGGATGACGGTGGTCTCCAGTCTGGGATCTATGCTGCCGCCTATCGCATCTACTATGCCATGAGTACGCTTGGTTTTTTGTTCTCAATGCTACTTCTGCCGATGTTTTCTTCCTTATTGGGCAAGGATAATGCTGAACTAAATCAATTAGCAGATCTATCCCTCCGTACCATCCTCATGCTCTCTATAGGAGCGACTGGAGTGCTATTCGTGATCGATGATGAAGTCATGTCCTTACTATATCGATCAGATGCTGAACTCTATGGCACTGGGATACTGACCATCTTATCCATCACCATGGTACTGACGTGTGTCATCTATGTATTAGGAACGCTGCTAACAGCATCTGCCAGATTGAAGCAGTTGAACTACGTATTTATCATCGCCACCTTCGTTAATATCGGTGTCAACATCTACTTGATACCTTCTATAGGAGCTCTTGGAGCTGCATGGGCAACTATGCTTACGGAGATCCTTGTTGTAACGGCACAGTACATTATCTGTATTCGTCTCACGCCTCTACGACTAACTCGTCAATCTTTGATAGCGATAGGTTTGTATACCATATCAACTGTGATAGCGTGTTACCTGATCGACGCAGTTTTGAATCCCTCGTGGCCTATCCGAATGATGACTATGATGAGTATTACATTATTAGTTGCACTCGGGTCAAGTATGCTACGACCTTATGAATTGTTGAGAATGGTGAAACCCAGAGACTAAGCCTTCTTTTTGGCAACCATTGGGATTTCAAAGCCCTCCACATAGATTACCGCTGTATATGTGTCACCTTCGAAAGTGCCTACAATCTTGGTGGTGTAACCTGCCGCCGTAGCATTGAACGTAAGCTTATTGTCTTCCCAAACCATATTAGTCATAACAGCTGGTGTACCGTAAGCGGTGAGAGTGCCGGTGTAGGCATCTCCATCTTTGGTTAGTGTCATCTCTCCTTTGACCGTGCCATCTGGGGTACTGACAGCATATTCATATGTACCAGCATAGTCGGTCATCGTCATCATAGAGCTGATCAAAAAGGCAAGAAGGTGAATCATGGCTTGTTACTGTTTATTGAACTTTAAAATACAGTGAATTTCAAAAGAAGTCATTATTCCATCTCATCACCAAGGGCCATTTTGCCGGCAATTCGCCTATACAAGAGCGCTGCGATCATTCCAATCACGCAAAAAATAGCAAGTACGGTGAACACATGACGATGTCCAGGAAGTCCAGGAGAAGAGTCCAGTAAATAACCCATCAACGGGCCCATAAAAATCTCGGGTGTATATCCGATTACGGCAACGATACCGACTGCAGTACCAGTAAATCTTACGGGGATATGGCCCTCGTACATCACAGCATAGTAAAGTCCCCTCAGCGCATATAGCCCAAGACTGGTTGTGATGAGAGTAGTGTAAAAGAGTAATAGCGTACTGTCGACAACCAGGCCAGAAGCGAACAAACTCGCACCGATAAACATCGTAGCGAAACTGATGATGATCATGTT
>JBCBIX010000010.1:0-45308 GCA_038523965.1 Bacteroidota bacterium | reverse complement strand
CTACCTTGCGCTGCCTGAGCGAACCATCGTGGCAAAATCCAAAAGCAACAAAGTAACCCCCTTGATGAAACAGTACTTCGAGATGAAGGCTGTCCACAAGGACGCATTACTCCTTTTTCGAGTTGGAGACTTTTACGAGACGTTTGGAGAGGATGCTATTACAGCCTCATCCGTACTGGGAATCGTTCTTACCGCACGCAATAATGGAGGCTCTAATATCGAGTTAGCGGGATTTCCTCATCATTCGCTGGATGTTTATCTGCCTAAACTTGTTCAGGCCGGGTACAGAGTGGCTATATGCGAGCAACTCGAGAAACCCAGCAAGGAGAAAAAAATTGTCAAAAGAGGGGTCACTGATGTCGTCACACCGGGGATCGGTACCGACGATAACCTTCTTTCGCAAAAAGAAAACAACTTTCTGGCGGCGATCACTTTTGGGGATACAAGTCAAGCCGCGATTGCTTTTTTGGATCTCAGTACCGGTGAGTTTTCACTTTTTGAAGGAACACAACAGGAAGTTCTAAAACTGGTACCAACTTATCATCCGCGCGAGATCCTACATGCCAAGCCGGACAAAGAGCTTATAGAAGACCTCCTCGGACAAGATTACTATCTATACGGAATTGATGATTGGGCTTGGCAGCTCGACTACGCCCGAGAGAAGCTTCTCGACTTGTTTCAAGTCACTAATCTCAAGGGGTTTGGTATCTCCGAGTTGCCATTGGGACAGATCTCCGCAGGTGTCATCCTGCACTATTTGGAAACTAACCAGCAGACCAATACCAAGCATATTAATCGGATCCAAAGAATCCACCTGGACCGACATGTTTGGCTGGATCAATTTACCATCCGAAATCTCGAATTACTTCAATCGCAACACCCAGGTGGTATCCCTCTCTTTCAGATCTTAGACCATACGGTCACTGCTATGGGAGGTCGACTGCTGCGACGATGGATCATGCTACCTATCACGGATCTCAAGCAGATCGAGCATCGACATGATGTCGTCGAGTCGCTACTTGATGCACCTAACGAGGTAGAGGAGTTGGACCAAGAGATGCGGCGCATCAGCGACCTCGAGCGTATTATCGGAAAGGTGGCTCTCAGTAAGGTCAACCCTCGAGAAGTAGTCCAGCTCAGAAGATCATTAGCACAGATACCTGTGGTGCGTCAAAAGTTGAGTGATATCGGAAGTCCTCACCTCGCACAACTCACTGAAGAGCTCGAACCAAATAATGAAGTCATCCAGCTCATCTCGGCATCTATCAAGGATGAACCCGCCATCAATCTGTTTAAAGGTGGAGTTATCGCAGACGGCCACAGCGGAGAACTGGACAAGCTCAGAGATCTCATTGCTAATAGCAAGGGACACTTACAAGCTCTTTTGGAACAGGAGACTGCTGCAACAGGTATCACCAACCTCAAAGTAGGATTCAATAACGTGTTCGGCTATTACTTCGAAGTCACAAACAAGTACAAAAACCAGGGTCTGATCCCAGAGAACTGGACACGTAAGCAGACACTCACAAATGCGGAACGATACATCTCCGAAGACCTGAAGTCACTTGAGTCCGAGATTCTTGGGGCCGAAGAGAAGATCATCGTCTTGGAGGCTCAACTGTTTGCTCAAGTTATCGAAGACATCGGTCATCACATCTCTGCTATCCAACAGACGGCCAATGCGTTATCCAGGTTGGATTGTCTTAGTTCATTCGCTAAGCTGGCTCTGCGACAGCAATATTGTCGACCTAAGATGGACAATGGTACTGCCCTGGATATTACAGCTGGTAGGCATCCGGTCATCGAAGCTCACCTACCTCTGGGCGAGTCGTACATCCCTAACGATGTTAGTACCGCCAATGATACTGAACAAATCCTATTGATCACGGGCCCCAATATGTCAGGAAAGTCTGCTATTCTGAGGCAGACTGCACTGATCTGTATCATGGCGCAGATGGGATCTTTTGTCCCAGCCGAGAGGGCACACATTGGTATCGTGGATCGGATCTTCACCAGAGTCGGAGCATCCGACAACATTTCGAGTGGAGAGTCCACTTTCATGGTCGAGATGATCGAGACCTCCTCCATCCTAAATAACCTGACGTCGAAGTCGCTCATCCTGCTGGACGAAATCGGACGGGGTACCAGTACCTATGATGGTATTTCCATTGCATGGAGCATCGTAGAATACTTACATGAGGTCGCCGAACAGCCGAAAACACTCTTTGCAACACACTACCATGAGCTTAGCCAATTAGCCGATAAATATGAGCGAATCGCGAATTACAATGTCGCGACTAAGGAAGTTGGTGATCGCATCGTCTTTCTGAGAAAATTGACTTCAGGCAGCACTAATCAAAGCTTTGGTATCCAGGTCGCACAGATGGCTGGGATGCCACGAGAGATTGTCAATCGAGCCAAGCATATTCTCTCGTCGCTACAAGAAAAGTCTGTCGACCGCCAAGAGGAGAAGCGTGCCACATTGGATGCCTTAGAAAATCATGTTAGCGAAGGCCAACTTTTGATGTTCGCGCCAGACCCCGCCACAACAGAAGTCATGAAGCAGTTGAAACTTCTTGATATCAATACCATGACCCCTATCGAGTGCATGATGAAGCTCAAATCACTCACCAAAAAACTGAAGTAGACACAAAAAAGGCGACTACGGATGTAGTCGCCTCAAACAAACTTTATTGTTATTGGATGCGATTAGGACGCGCTCCGATAGTGCCGAGTCTTATACTTTTCCATTTGGGAACGAAGTTTGGCAATCGCGTTATTCAGCGCATGATCGTGTCCCTCGCCACCGCCCTCAGCGTAGACATCTTTTCCTTTAAGGCGCATGTGGATTTTTACTTTTTGAGTGGGATGCTTGTCCCCCCTAAAGAAGACTTTGGCCGATTCGATAAACGGATAACTCGAGAAATATTTGTTCAATTGTTGATAGGCATACTGTTCATTGTAAGTACGTCCAACTGAACTGGAGCGATCGATCTTGATATCCATAAATCTATTTTTTTGATTGTGAAACAATAATTTCTGAAAGTGAGCTACGGGCGATATATCCAAGCCCTTACCCAACCTTAATTTAATGATAATTTTGACCAGAGGCAAAATCACAAAATTCACATTGTCTCAACAGTAAAGACACGTCGTCTTATTCATAGTCCAAGACACGCCGCAAAACGTGGTCGTTCACAATCTAAAAACTGGGATGGTTCTCCTTACTTCGTGTCGTAGGACATCAATTTAGTCCTCGTGCTATTCGTATTGGGATCATAGATCTCGCAAGTTCGAATCGGATTCATATAGAGGTGAAGTGTGATGGCTCGTACAGAATGAGGATTACTTAGTACATGCATACCGATTTCGTCTTTCATGTACGAGATGCGATTTCCCGTAATAGGTAAACGAGCCACTTCTTGGGGCTCCTTACCGACACAAGTGGAATACCGGATTTCATCTAAGCTGCCATCAATGGCCATGACCCAGCACTCCTGCCCTCCATGCGTATGAATCTCAGTGCTTTGCCCAGGCTCCCAGCACAAGACCAAGAGTTCGTAGTCACCCGTTGCATGTATACAATGGCGTGCGTACGACTTTTCATTCCACGATACGAAATCTTCAAGGTCCTGAGCTGAAATCTTAAGCTGATCTACCATGTCCACAAATTCGGGACCTGAGCAAGCTTCAAGAGCCTCTATCAGAGCTTGTACCTTGGATGACGTCTGCATGGCGAGCAAGATAGTGGGTCGGGCAGAGATCCTCACCATACACACCATCCACATTCCCTCTACCTTCACGCCTCGATAGTACGTGAAGTCATGAAGAATGAGGAGATCAATCTACTCGGTGAGATCATAGAACGCTTGGTCCAATCAGAACAAGAGAACCCTGTAGTTCCCTATCTGTCCTATGATGAATTGCCTGAACATGTGGATTTGGAGTTGACTGAGGCAGGGCTCTCTGACCAGGATTGGGTCAAATCGATCAGTACACTTATCGAGCATACACCGAAGACATGTACGAATGCTTTCTATAACCAACTCTTCGGAGGGAGACATCCCAAGGCTGTCATTGGTGAGATGCTTGCAGGATTGCTCAACAATAGTATGTACACGTACAAGGTAGGTGGTCCAATGATCGCTGTCGAAAAAACCCTCCTGCGTGAAATCAAGAAACGGATCGGCTACCCGTCAAGCGCCGAGGGAACCATTGCCACTGGTGGATCGATGACCAACTTCATGGCCATGCTCATGGCAAGAGATCGATATGAACCTCAAATCACAGAGACTGGCGGAGGTACTGGGCTTATCGCATACACGTCAGATGAGTCACACTACTCCATCACCAAGAATGCTCGATTTGCAGGTATTGGTCGACAACACGTACGCTACATACCTTCTAATGATCGCGGCGAAATGCTACCTGACGCCCTACGTGAACAGATCTTAGAAGACAAACGAAATGGTCTTCGGCCGTTTTTTGTAAATGCCACATCTGGAACTACTGTCTTGGGTGCTTTTGATCCATTAGATGTACTCGCTGATATCTGCGAGGAGCAAGAAGTATGGTTTCATATCGATGGTGCCTATGGTGGTGCCGTCATGTTCAGTGACCAGTACAGATATCTACTCAAGGGTATGGAGCGATCAGATTCATTTAGCGTAAATGCTCATAAAATGATGGGGGTACCGATAACCTGTTCATTCATATTAACCAAGCATCGTCAGGCGCTCTACGATTCATTTAGTTACGACGCCAGTTACCTCTATCAAACCGACCAAGACGAGATCAATCCAGGTAAAATCTCACTCCAATGCGGCCGCCGAAATGACGCTCTCAAGTTTTGGGCACTTTGGAAATCGATTGGTTCAGATGGGCTTCGAGACATGGTTGATCATCAGTTTCAACTCGCCGAAACCGCCCGTGACTACGTCTCGGCACATCCCGATTACACACTTTACAGCCACGCACCGTCGGTAAATATCTGCTTCAACTACAAGAACATACCAGCAGATATCCTGTGCAATGCCTTGTACGAATCCTCTACGCTAATGGTAGGCTATGGATCTCATCGGGGAGTACGATTCATTCGTTTAGTTACCACGAATGCCGGCAATACAAAGGAGGACATCCTGAACTTTTTTTCGCGCTTGGAGGGGTTCGCTGATAAGTACTAAAGAGAGTTTCGAGCAGTGATAATATACTGGTAGTCGAGGCTCCGATCATCGGTCTTGATGTCTGTGTATCCATCCTCCACAAGCATATTCTCGATATCCAGGATCGAGACACGATTAGCTGGTGCTGGTGCGATATCAGCGGGAATTCGTTTCATCTTGAAATCAACGATCATGATTGTCCCGTCTGGTTTAATCCCTCGTTTGAGAGTTCTGAGATAGGCCTTCTTATCCTGGATGTAGCCGATCGTGTTAATGATAATTGCCTTGTCAACTTCATGAATAGCCAGTCTGGGGTTATCCGCTACAGCTAATCGTGTCTCAATACGTGAGCGCTGAAGACTGTCCAGATTATTACTGAAAACATTGATCAATTCGATCATATCTGGGTCGATATCAATGGCGATAACCTTATCCGCCTCGCTACTCATCCTAAACGTGAAATATCCAGTACCAGCTCCGATATCAGCGATCGTCTTCCCATTGAGATCACCCAACTTTTCGATAACCAGTGTAGGCTTCTGCCACGCGAATCGTCCTTCTGAAGAATTAGTATCCACAGAACCATTACGAGCCATTCCATCGTGATGATCATGACCATGCTCTTCCAACTCACGCACGGAAGAATGGCTGTGCTCCGCGTGTTGACACCCGATCAGAACGAAGAATAAATACATGGGAAACAACCGCATGACGCAAACTATGAATTTTCCTTAGCGACCTGTGAGTCACTTAAGTTCTTGATAGATTTCTTCTAAGATATCAGCAAGATGGTTTCTCATCACACGATTAGAAACCGAATGCCCATTGGCTACGATTGAGACTACTATTGGTTCCTCTTGGCTCAGAACCAACAGTCCGGCATAGGCAACAACCGAGTTAATCGAACCAGACTTTAACCAATAGTAGTCCTGACCCTCTCGCTCTTCCATGAATCGCTTGACAGTGCCATCACTGCCCACCTCCGGGATGATGTATTGCAATGTTTGGGTACCGTGTGAGCGTAGCTGACGAACTAAAAAGGAGGTCATAAAGTCAGGGCTTAGTCGATTACGAGAACTTAGGCCACTTCCATCTACCTGCCGCAAACCAGAGCTCATGACATCAAGTGAGTTGATATGGTCTCGGATTGCTCTTACCCCAGATTCCCAACTTCCCTGACCCTCGGCCATTGCCCCAACCGACTTTAAAAAGGCGTCGCAGTAGAGATTATCAGATTCGTGATTAGCGAAGGACACCAAGTCCAATAGTCGTGGAGAGGATAACGAACCTAAGCTCTGGTAGGAGTGAGTCGAAGAATTCCCTCGAACTACTCCAGTTACGGAAATACCCTCCCTCGCTAATGCCTGTTCAAGTAAGGAACCAAAAAACATTGGGCCATCCGGTACGGCACCTTCGATCTCAAAGGCCCCACGACCGGGTGGAATAGTCCCTCTGATCGATCTCTCTGCCGCATATGGATCACCATAGATATATGCATTGTCTCCGGATCCAAGTGGTCCTGTACAGATCATATTGTGGTGTGAGGCACCTGGAAATAAAGGAACGATCGAATTAATCGTGGTTTGGATATCTGTTTTGCTACTTCGACTAAAAACGACTTGATATCGATTCTCATGAAAATTGATTCCCCAAGAACCCGCTGCGTAGTAGTTGCATAGATCATCCCAAGGCCATCCTGGATGCACAGCTTCTCCGTCAAAGATGGTATCGTCCAACACGATTTTACCCTGAATAGCTGTGATGTTCTCCGCTCGAACCAACCTTATAACCTGATTGATTACCTCGTCTATATCTGCAGCTAACGGATCCTCGCCAGAACCAAGACTGGGATCTCCACTACCTACGACAAAAAGGTCTCCGATCAAGGTTCCATCATCGCTAATCTGGCCTCGGTAGCTAATCTCTGTGCGATACTGATGTTCTGCACCGAGTATATCCAGAGCACTAAGGGTTGTTACCAATTTGAGCGTACTGGCAGGCATCAGTAGAATCTTAGGCTGGCGCTCGAAGATGACAGATCCATCCTTTGCTCTTACACTCACAGAAACTTGAGCAGTGGCTACCTCCTCACGAGCAAAAATCGGCTCAAGTCGATCGACTAATTGTGCCTTACAGAGTGGAATAGAACACAACAGCACCAGTACAACCAGGATCTTTTTCATAGGTATTCTCCCTTGTAAGCGATGTGAAATAGAGCATCACCATTATTCACTACTGAGGCATTACTGTGTCCGATGATATGCCCATCTCTCCGAGCAGTAATTCGTTTGGTCAGGTCTCCTTGTGGGCTGTGTATCACGCCGAGAGGTTCGCCCTTTCGAATCTTGACGCCACTCTTGCGTGCCCATGTGAATAAACCTGCCTCTGATGCACGCACCCATCCCGTCGATCGAAACATGATCATATCATGAAGGGAGGGCGGGGCGGAGTCCTTCATTTCGAGAGCCAAGAGAACACGCTTGATGCCCTGTACAGCTAATTCGATCGCAAACCCATCCATCCGTACTGATTCTCCTGCCTCATACACCAGTACACTGACACCCATCTCACTGGCTGTCTTTCTAAATGACTTGGAGATTTTTGGTTTTTCAATGATGTAAGGTGCTCCGAAGCTCTGCGCCAATGCGAATGCCCTCTCATCATGCTTGCTGATACGAATCTGGGGATAGTTGTATCTCGAGCCGCCACCTGTGTGTAGGTCTATAGCGTAATCGACGTGCGGCAAGATTTGCTTTGTCAAGACTGCAGCCACCCTGGATGCCAAAGATCCCGTCAACGTACCTGGGAAGCTGCGATTGACATCTTTGCCATCTGGCACTTCGCGGCTAAAATTGATGAAACCAAACACATTCAACAATGGAATGATGATGACCGTACCGCAAAGGAGGTGATCAACTATTTGTTCTGAAATCGTTCGGCGAGCAGCCTCGATACCATTGATCTCATCACCATGAACTCCAGCCAAGATGAGCAGCGTTGGGCCAGGTCTTGCGGCTCTATAGACATGGGCCTGGATATGAACACGCGTATTCGAGGGGAGACGGCTCACCGCCAGATCGATCTGCACCGATGTATTTGGCAGGACTGGTGTCCCGTCGATGATCATGACATCACTCATATCGATCCTTTGCGTCGGCTTTCGAGATACAGTATGATTTTTTTGGCCACATCGACTTTTGTGACAGTCTCGATACCCTCGAGTCCTGGTGAGGCATTGACTTCGATCACCAAAGGTCCACGATTCGATCTCAGCATATCTACACCAGCCACGGGCAAGTCCAAGAGGCGTGTCGCTTCGATGGCCACTTCTCGTTCATGCGGACTAAGCAAGACCGGTTTGCCATGACCTCCGCGATGCAGGTTGGATCTGAATTCGCCCTCAGGAGCTGTGCGCATCATGGAGGCTACAATCTCTCCATTAACTACAAACGCCCGAATATCATGGCCAGAGGACTCGGCGATAAACTCTTGTACGATCATCTTCTGCTTCAGGTTATAGAAAGCCTCCATCATGACGATAAGACTCTGTTCGTCATCTGCCTTGAGAACACCCAAGCCATGGGTTCCACTGAGGACCTTGAGGATCTTCGGGTAAGCCACGATTTTCTTGTGGAGATGGTGAATTTCTGCGTAAGTATTGACCATGACCGTGGTTGGAACTGGGATACCCTTGTGCGATAGTACCTGAAGACAACTCATCTTATCGCGGGCCCGAATCAATGCATCTGCCGAGATCGTTGTGAGAAGGCCCATGGATTCAAAATGTCGGATCACAGCCGCTCCCTGTCCAGTGACCGTATGTCCGATTCTCGGTATCACCGCATCATAGCCGATAAGAGACTGGCCGTTATAAAATACCTTATTCGCACCATTCTCGATGAGTAGGTCGCATCCCAGATGATCGACGATGCGTACGAAGTGATTTCGCCTGCGTGCCGCGGTGAATAGGCTTCGAGTGCTGTACAATTCTCCGCTGCGAGATAAAATCAACAGGCGCATGTCAGCAAGATAAGGAGTGTGTCAGAAGTAACCTCCTGTCATCACTACCCCAAGGCAATGGCCAGTGAAGGGTTCCTCACGTTCATCTCACTTCTGCCTGAAGTCCTGATGATCTCACGGATCTTACTCAAGCTACCAAAGAGCTCTTCATAACTGCTGATGACAAAGTATTGCCTCTGATACCCCTCCTTGACATAAGGTGTATCCATGATCACTTGAGGATCATAGTCCATATGATTTGCCTCCTCGGACACACAGTAGAGGGTCTCACCTGCAGAGGATAGTATACCCGCACCGTAGATTTTGATCTGTCCAGCTTCTCTGATAAGTCCAAACTCCACGGTATACCAATAAAGACGAGCCATTCTTTCGATGGCCCATTCATCATCCATATGGTCAATCATAATCTCGCTAAGTCCCTGCAGAAAATCACAAAAGAAGGGTTCACTTAACAAGGGAATGTGACCAAATACGTCATGAAACATATCTGGCTCTTCGAGATAGGACAACTGGGCCAACTTGCGCAACCAGGTCGTGGCAGGAAACTCACAACGTGAGAGATGGGCAAAAAAGGTTGCATTATCGATCAATCCTGGAACGACATAAATCGCCCATCCTGTAGCCTTGGCAAGTGCACGATTGACCTCTATGAAGTCCGGAACGCAATCTCTGCGAAAGCCACACTTATGAATGCCATTGAGATACGATGATGTCGCATACATAGGGACCAATTCCATCTGCCGATCATAGAGCAATGACCACACGTGATGGTCCTCTGGAGTGTAGAGATGATACTGCTGAGTCATATTATTGTCAAGACAACTATTGTTGTGGCAATATACTGTCTCGAGAATTTACTTGTCCGATAATGGCTATCAAAAAAACCTCTCGCTACCTATAAATCCAGAAATGTATTCGCAGGAACATCATCCATCACCTCGATATCAGTCATTCTCATCCCTCTAATCGCACCTCCAGATAATAGGATCTCTCCATACTGCTTGTATTCGGGCCAAGGAGATTGGAAGGCAGGAAGACTATCTGTAGCATTAGGGTAGTAATCCCATTGGGAGACGAGACCAGATGCGTCATCGACATACACGAGATACTTATTCTGTGGAGTTACACCGACATTGTCGAAGACAAGTGATACCACTTCGGCATTTCTGCCATCGACTGTCGTGTCTCGCCCTGTATAGGTTAATGTGACACCACTGTCCTTGAGTTTGAATGGCATGACCAACCAATAGCTATCATTGATCCACATCGCGTGTGCATCTGCTATGGACAGTGGAAGTTGGCTTGTATCAGTAATCTCTGCACCGTTCTTGTATATGTGCCCTGTTTGGTCAGTCAGATTGTGGACGATTGTCAATGAATCCTTAGGGATGTCGATTCGATTTCGTTGGCCTTGTTTATCCCAGGTATGGGTTCGATTTCCGAAAAAAGTCCACTTGATATATCTCGTATTATCCCATGCTCGTCGACCACCCATCGTTTCCATGACGTCGTCTGCAAGCGCTATGGCCTTATCATCTGAGCGAGATTCGTTGAAGCCTTGAGCAGGAGGATTGCCATAGTCCGCTGGAGTTGCGGTTTGTTTCTGACAGGAGAAAAGAAGTATCGCTACGAAGAAGAGAATGAGGTGCTTCATTGATCTAAAATAGATTGCTACGACTTGAAAGATTGCTTTGACTCTCCTTTTCTCAGTAGAACGATCAATGTCATTACACTGAATAAGACAGCCAGGACGCCCAATCCGATTCGCAAATCGGACGCATCAGCTACAAAACCGATAATCGGGGGGCCAAACATAAATCCAGTATAGCCAATGGTCGACGCCATCGCGATTCCCACTCCGGGACCTAATCCATGGGTATTGCCCGCCAAACTAAAAACGATGGGAACGATGTTCGCCAAACCCAAACCAACTGCCCCGAATCCGATAATTACAACCCAGGGATGCCACAGCGATAGCACAAATAGAATCCCAACCAAGGAACACAGCGCACCCGTAACCATCATCCATCGATCACCCCACAGCGCCCGACCTCGATCACCCAAAAGCCGCCCTACAGTCATCATTCCTGCGAATGCAACAAGACCAAACGTCTGCAAGTCAAAAACACCTACAATCTTCTTCATGTAGTTTGTACTCCAATCGGCGATCGCCCCCTCACCCATCATACAGCAGAAAGCCACAATACCAAGCGCAAGTATCGGTCCACGCGGGAACGCAAAAACGACTTCGTCATCTGCTGGATTCGCCTTCTCTTGGACATAGAGATGGCGACTTGCTGCTATCACCAGGATAGCTCCAGTCAGTCCAACGACAGTCAGATGTATCCATAATGAGGGTGCCTCTCGAATAAAGAGTGCACTCACTAATCCCCCGATAAACATACCGATGCTAAACAAGGCATGAAACGAAGTAATGATGGGACGCGCATAGTGTTTCTCGACATCCACAGCCTGAGCATTCATCGCTACATCCATGGTGCCTGAGAATGCTCCGACAAAAAAAAAAGGTACCAGTAGAATCACATATGATGGTACATGTGGTATGAGAACCAATGATGAAATGAGAAGAATACCTGCCTTCCAAGAGACCGAATGACTCCCATATCGGTTAATGAGCCAACCAGTTATCGGCATGGCAATGAACGCCCCCACTGAGTGCGCCAAAAGAACAAAACCGACCTGACTATTCGAAAGTGCATGGACTTCCTGTATACGTGGAATCCGTGCTGCCCAGTTGCCATAGATGAAACCATTGGCGAAAAAGAGAAAATTGACAGCCCAGCGATACGACATAATCGGAGTGGTTAGTGATGAGATTTAACATTCTTCACCAAGGCAGCCACATACATCGAATAGTAGTGTCCTGCCAATTGCTCAAGATGTGATTTTCCCCTGAAAAGAGGATACCACAGCCCGCTATGAGCGGATACTTTTGTTTGAACTCGAATACTAAGAAAAGGCTCTCGCGAGCTTGACCTCTCACAGATCCTCAAAGTGGGATCTGATAATTCGTACGTATTCGAATGTTAGTAAGGGGGTGGAGCATCGACCGTCGCTCTGCCCTTTTTCTGAGAATACGGCTCTATCGGATCTTGGCTACTTTTGACATATGAAGTTTAGTTGCCGTAGGACCTTAGGTTCGATTTGCTTGCTCATCATTTTCATGTTGTGTAGTTGCACAGGGGAGACGGAGGTACTTCTGATCGAATCATATCCGACCACATTCACCTTCGATCGAGCGGAATCTACTGGGATGAGAACTTATTTTTTCACCGACTCGATCATCTTCCAAGTCGATAATCTTCAGGACTTAGACAGCGTATCACAATCCTTGGATACGGTGAGCAGAACCAATTTTGTTCGCAGTGGTGTCACTCGTGATCGATTCACGATCGAGAGGATTAGTTTTTTGAGTGCGACAGAAGTGATGGTAGACTATTATAATAACGGTACGTTGTCCTCGATACAAACAGATTACATTTTAACAGGAAATGTAGGTTCGTTTGATAATCCCTTCCTTTTCAATTTCAAAGTAAATGAGGATCTGAGTTTGCTGTTATCCTGCGCTTCTAACATAGCCACTCGACGCGTGGATACTCTTTTGGCAAGCCAGGGGCAGTTGATTCCTAATTTGGACACCTTCGATATCGATGGATTACAGTTTCAGTTGCTTCCAGATGACACAGAATTTATCTCAGGACTTTGCAATCCGACGAATGAAAGCATAGAAATGGAACTCTATGCTCGCGAACAAAACCTGGTCAATAACGAGCGAATCATCATTCATAAGCTCGATGTCATCTTCACTCCTGAGTAATTAATCCGGCAGGATTACCAGTTGTCGCACTGGGTCTGGACCTCCAACGAGATGCAAGACATAGACATCTTCGTCCAGAAGTGGAAGAGGGAGCTTCAGCTGGCTCCGCCCCGCTTCTAAGGGGCGCTCTGTCCATCGGTGTACTGGCATCCCTTTTCGGGTGAACAGATCAAATGCAACCTCAGCGGAAACCGGTAACTCCAAGTCGACCCAGATGTAGTTACGGCGATCATCGACCTTACTCTTCATAATGGTTTCACTCAGAGCGGTGGGGTCGGACAAAGACAATAGAAAAGCCAGCAATAATGCCATGATGGGAGGTTTTTGGGATGGCAAAGAAAACTTCCAGGATACGGATCACCCAACATCCTGTTACCTTCTTGATTAAAATACAAGTACCGGAGTAGGACTCACATATCAACTTCTCACGTATGACATCCAAACCATCCCAAGACGACCTTTTCCCTACCTCTCATCTCAATCCATGGAGAACCATTACATCCAAAAAAGTCTATGAAAACCCATGGATCAGCGTGGAACATCACGAGGTCATCACTCCGACCGGAAGCGAAGGCATATATGGCAAGGTCATATTCAAGAATCTTGCTCTGGGCATCATCCCAATCGACTCTGAGCGGTACACTTGGTTAGTAGGGCAATACCGATATACCATGGATACGTACAGCTGGGAGATTCCGATGGGAGGTGGCCCTGTAGACATCGATCCACTTCTCTCCGCGCAACGCGAACTTCAGGAGGAGACAGGCATATCTGCGGATCGTTGGAGCCATCTCATGGAGATTCATACATCCAACTCTGTTACGAATGAAGTGGGGCACATCTATATCGCCGAAGGGCTACATTATGGTAAGACATCCTTTGACAGCACTGAACAACTGGAAGTTAGAAGGCTCCCTTTACAAGATGCGATCGACATGGTCATCCAAGGGGAGATCACTGATGCCATGAGTGTGGCAGGATTGCTTCGCGTCGCAATGGAAAAAAAGATCTTCTCACCCAGTAAATGATCAATGAGCTGGCTCAGAGAATTTGTCGCGGATCATGCGTGCCTGCTATCGATGCTGACCACATCAGCTGACTGCTGCCACCACCGGCATGACACAATCAGGATCAACAATCCAAGCACGAGTAGGGACCATTCACCAACCGTGGGGATATCGGCTTTCCTTGGCTGGCTGGTGACTAATCTGATCGTATACGTCGTAGGTGTCGTTGCTGTCTCTTGGGACCAAAATGTGTATGTCCCAGCTGGCAGCGGAATATCAAATCCCTGAGCTCCTGTGGAGGTGGATGCTTGTAACGTCGGTAATTTATCTCCGATAGGTAATGCCAAGTGGGTCCAACCCAAGAGATCACTCGTGGATACTCCAGACTCAGGCACCGCTGTTGCCCCAGGAAGAATGGAAAGAAAGCCCACATTCGCCGAAACCAGTGATTCCAAGAGTAATGAGTCCAATGAGCCTCCCTCTGGAATTGTGATCGAGAAGTAGTCATCCTCTCCATTCATCGAGGACGCTGTGATACTTGTTGATCCTGATGCCGAGAGAATAATCAGTGTTGGAGATGATGGGTCATTAGACAGATCTCCATCGACAGCCTCATCATATTGAGCCCATGCCGAACACCCAAGTCCGAAGAGCAGAAAGACAGAGAGAAATAGCTTCATGAAGGTTGGCTTTCGATACAAAGACAAATTAGGGATAGCTACTTAAACACCGTCAATGAGCATTAGGAGAGTAGAGTAACTTCAGCGCCCTGGTCGCTCATAGAATCCCTCCCATACTTCCTCCCTCTAACCTTATCGCAGCTCCATTGGTAGCCGCAGCGAGTGGGCTACACAGATAGGTAATGGCCGAGGCGATTTCTTCCACAGAAGCAAAGCGTTGGAGCAATGATGAAGTCCTAACGTCTGAGAAAAACTGCGCCGTAGCTGATTCGACTGATACTCCTTGTCGGTGCGCCAGATCTGACATGAACTGCTCAGCACCCTCTGTCATTGTGGATCCGGGCAAGACAGCATTGACAGTAACTCCTGTTCCTGTAGTGAGCTGGGCCAATCCTCGGGATAGAGCCAACATAGCTGCTTTGGTGGTGCTATATGCGATGAGATCAGAAGGCACGAGACCTGCACACTCGCTCGAAACAAAGATGATTCGGCCCCAACCACGACTCAGTAGTTGAGGTAAGACACTCCGTGATAAGCGGACGCCGCTCATCACATTAACTTCAAACTGCCAAAGCCAATCCTCGTCGCTCGAATCCTCCAATGCCTGAGAGGTATAAGTACCAACATTATTTATGAGGAGATCAACGGAAGGTAAACTCGCAATCAAACGTTGTACTGAATCGGCGTCTCCAAAATCAGCTACTACACCCGTGACACGCCCCTCGGGGTGATGATCCCGGAGCCGAGCTATCGCAGTATCTATCGAGTCTTGTGATCTACCGTTCAGGATAACTTGTACTTCCTCAGCGAGCAAGGCATTCGCTATCCCCCACCCGATACCTGCCGTCGAGCCCGAGATAAATGCCGTTTTCCCTTGTAGACGGAGGTCCATCTTACCACTTTGTTAGTCCAAGAAGCTTCTCTCCGAGCGGCGATAGTTGGGCTGTCTCATACTTTGATTGCTCCCACCTTCGTGGGTCACCTGGGAAGGCATACCCCTCGGGAGCTATGCGATCCCTCCACGAGCTGACTCTCCAATTCGTCAAGGTATCATCATCATTCTGAGCTGGCATCATAGAAATATATTGTGCCATTCTGACCTTGTCTGTAGAGTGATTGGGTCGTATCCCATGAGGTTCAGCACTGTTAAAAATCAGCAGATCCCCAGCTTCTAAAGGCACCTTCACCAAGTGCTCCTCTATGCCTGTAATATCTGGTTGAAACCGATTTCGATCTTCTGGTTGGGTGAGCTTCCAAGTGTCATAATTACGATAGAGCCATGGTATACATTGGAATCCCCCCATGTGCTCATCCGTCTGATCTCCTAATGCCAGCACCCCTTGTACATTTTGTGGTTTAGTCTCAGGATCATAATCCCAATGAATGAACCCTTTGTATTCAAAGCCAGGACGGATCGGGAAATTGAGGTTGGCGCGATCGATAGTCACCCAAAGCTCCTCCATACCCCATATATCTACGAAGGCATCATAAACTCGTTGTGTTTGGCGATTGTCCCAAAGCACTTGATGATTATAGGCTTCGACCATCCCTGTTCCAGCTAATTCCTTCATCTGCATCTCAGCTCGAGGAGCTGAGTACCATGTCGACTTATCAGTAGGATCTTTCTCCTCGAATTCCCAAAGGAAAGCCGCTGTCAGAGCTGCTTGCTCCGCTGGCACAGCATTCTTAATGACCACATAGCCATTATCAATCCAATGGTTCCAGTCATCCATGGATAGTACTCTGAGTGAATCAGGAGTCGCCTTCGATCGGAGTTGGACAGTACTACTTTTGGCCGTAGAAGGATTTCCAGGTATGTCCTTATGAGCATTAGCACCTATCGGAATTGTTGTCTCTGCATTCATATAGCCAAATGTAATGCAAGCAACTAATCCAAACTACCAAAGAATGTACTGTGTTGAGTGAAAGATGACTCTCTCCAGCTTCTATTCAATAGCATTAACCTAACTAACAGCATCCAGGACGACAGCAAGCGGTAGACGTCTCTTGGGTTGTAACCTTAGTTGAAGCTTCCTTTTTGGAATCACTCAGTTGCTTCGCCTTGGTTGCAAATAATGTAATGCTGTAGATTCCAACCCCACTACTTCTAAACGCGTCTAACTTCTCTTTTGAAAAATACTTGAGCATGATATCGTCGGGCACATGAATTGGCTTATCCTTCTGAATTGAGATATTATAAAACCCTGCATCCTTCACCAATTTCAAATACTTGTTCTTTTCGATGGCTCCAGAAACACAGCCAGCGTACATCTCTGCCTCCCTGACGATGTACTCTGGAAGCTCACCACGAATCACCACATCTGAAATACTAAAGTGGCCTGATGGCTTTAGCACTCTATAAATCTCATTGAATATGTTGGACTTGTCTGGCAGAAGATTCAAGACGCAATTACTTACGACGACATCGACAGACTCATCGGACACCGGCATATCGTCAATATCACCTTCTCTAAATTCGACATTGTTATAGCCCAATTTTTCGGCATTACGACGGGCCTTGGCCACCATCTGAGGAGAAAAATCAACACCAAGCACCTTGCCCTCTGCACCTGTCTCATGTCGAGCAACGAATGCGTCGTTACCAGCACCAGAGCCCAAGTCGAGAACCGTGTCCCCTTGTTTAATATGAGCGAACTGAGTTGGTAATCCACAACCCAGCCCCAGATCAGCATCTTCGACATGACCATCCAACGTATCATATTCGTCCGTCATGATGTTATAAACTTCTTCGGATGACGGAGTTGCGCCACAACACGAGGCCTTATTCGCGACGGTATTTTGGCTGGCTATCTGGCTATACTTTTGCTTTACAATTTCTTTGAGTTCTTCATTCGTTCTCATAATCTCTTCATTTTTTATTTACAGCAGTTTGATAATATATCTTTTGAAAAATAATCTTGAATCATCCCCATACACTTTCTAATCTGAGGTGCATCAATGCAATAACAAACAGCAGTGCCTGAGATTTTACCCTTGATGAGCCCAACGCGTTTGAGTTCTTTGAGATGTTGAGAGATTGTCGCCTGGGCAAGTCCGATGCTTTTGACAATAGACCCACATACACATCCTTCTTGACGAGCGACATGCTGTAGTATGGCAATCCGAGCAGGGTGACCAAGGACCTTGGCCATGTCTGCTAATTCATTGAGCTCTTCGCTGTAGATGTCTGATCGGGTTACACCCATTATCGCTATCTCTATTTATTGCAATATAGCGATTAAGTTTGATGCCTTGCAAATCGGATCCCAAAAGACTTGCGTAATTTTGCAGTCGCATGAAAGACGTGAGTGATATTCTGGGGTCTCCCCGCAACTTTATCGAAGAAGAAATCGAAAAAGACATCCGCGAAGGACGGGTCAAAAAACCCATTCATACACGTTTTCCACCCGAACCAAATGGCTATCTACATATCGGCCATGCCAAGGCCATCTGTCTCAACTTTGAGATTGCCAAAAAATACGGTGGCAAGACAAATCTGCGCTTCGACGATACCAACCCTGAAAAAGAGGAAACCAAGTATGTGGAGGCCATCAAACGTGATATCTCATGGCTCGGATATGAGTGGGACGAACGCGAATATTATGCCTCAGACTACTTTGAAAAACTATACGCATTTGCCGTACAACTCATCAACCAAGGCGATGCCTACATCGAAGAGTTGAGTGCTGAGGAAATCGCTGAGTACCGCGGTGTGGTGACCGCTCCTGGCAGAGAGAGCCCATATCGAGATCGACCGGCAGCGGAGTCTCTGGGGCTATTCAAGCGGATGAAGGATGGAGAATTTGAAGAAGGCAGCTATGCTCTTCGAGCCAAGGTGGATATGTCAGCGCCTAACATGCACCTGCGTGATCCCATCATCTTCAGAGTGAAGGATCATGTGCACCATCGCACAGGAGAGAATTGGAAGATCTTCCCGATGTACGACTTCGCACATGGCCAGTCGGATAGTATCGAAGAGATAACACACAGCCTTTGTTCTCTCGAGTTCGTGCATCACAGGCCGCTATATGATTGGTTTATCTCCAAGCTGGGCATCTACCCTTCTCGACAGATCGAGTTTGCACGCATGAATGTCGAATACATGATCACGAGTAAGCGGAAGCTGCTGCGTCTTGTCGACGAAGGCAAGGTCTCTGGCTGGGATGATCCCCGGATGAGCACTATATCTGGCATGCGGCGTAGAGGGTATCCACCTGCTGCTATACGAGAATTCTGCGAGAAGGTAGGCATAGCAAAACGGGACAACATGATCGACATGGCTCTGCTCGAGTCATGCGTCAGGGACGAGCTTAACCAGACTGCTACCAGGGTGATGGTCGTAGTGGATCCGATAAAGGTGACCATCACCAACTATCCAGAAGACAAGTCCGAACTTCTCCCTCTGGATAATAACCCTGAGGATGAGGCCTCTGGAAGTCGACAAGTGACATTCAGCCGTTCGATCTATATCGAGCGAGATGATTTTATGCTGGATCCACCGAAGAAGTATTTCCGCATGGCCCCTGGAAGAAATGTCCGTCTCAAGGGAGCCTATATTCTGACCTGTGATTCGGCAGATATAGATGAGGATGGAACGATCCATGAAGTACGATGCACCTACTATCCAGATAGTAAGAGTGGATCCGATACCTCAGGCATCAAGGCCAAAGGAACGCTACATTGGGCAGACCAGAAGTCGGCTCTGGATGTGACGATCCATCAGTATGATCGACTGTTCACAGATCCAACACCAGACCAACACGATGAAAAGGACTATATGGACTTCTATAATGACGCCAGTCTAACGATTGTCAAGACAGCAAAGGCCGAAGCGGCAATCGCCAATAGTCAGCCCGGTCAGGCCTTCCAGTTCATGCGCAGGGGCTACTATGTGCGGGATAGCGACAGCGGTAGCGAGCTCATCTTCAATCGTACTGTAGAACTTAAATCCAGCTGGGGCAAAAAGCAAAAGCGCTAATCATGTCGTCAGGACGAGTCATCCTCAACGAACAGAAGTTCGGGTTCACGTTGCAACGCATGTGCCAGCAGCTGATCGAGAACTACCATGACTTTACAGATACGGTCATCGTCGGTATCCAGGATCGCGGTGCGCTGTTGTCAGATCGTATTGTCGGAATGCTCGAGAGTCAGACTAAGTCCAAGTTGACCTATGGAAAACTTGACATCAGTTTTCACAGGGATGATTACCGACGCAGGGACGATGTAATCGCTCCCAGTCCTACAACGATCGACTTTATCGTCGAAAACAAAAATGTCATTCTTATTGACGACGTCCTCTACACTGGACGATCTGTACATGCTGCTATGAGTGCGCTGCAGCAATTCGGCCGGCCAGGCCGGATCGAGCTTCTTGTATTCGTCAATCGTCGATTTAACCGCCACTTTCCCATCAAGGCAGACTACCAGGGCATGTCTGTGGATGCGATTGATGATGCCTTTGTCAAGGTGGAGTGGGAACATCTGAATGGCAAGGATCAGATCCTATTTTTTGAACATCGCGAAAAGAAGAGCACGTGAGTACACCACCATTCAGTACGAATCACCTGCTCGGCATCAAGGACATCACCACTGATGATATTCAGCTAATATTTCAGACTGCTGACGAATTCAAGGATGTGCTGAATCGTCCCATCAAAAAAGTACCGTCCCTACGCGACGTGACAGTGGCCAATTTGTTTTTTGAAAACAGTACTCGCACCAAGCTTTCCTTCGAGCTGGCGGAAAAGCGCCTTTCTGCTGATGTAATCAATTTTAGTGCGTCCTCATCATCTGTCAACAAAGGAGAGACACTGTTAGACACGGTGAACAATGTACTCTCAATGAAGGTCGATATGATCGTCCTTCGTCATCCAACTCCCGGGGCAGCTGTGTATCTGTCTCGAAAGGTGGGGGCTAACATCATCAATGCTGGTGATGGCACACATGAACATCCTACACAAGCATTACTGGATGCTTTCTCGATCCGAGAAAAGTTCGGATCCGTCGCTGGCAAAAAGGTGGCCATCATCGGAGATATCAAGCACAGCCGAGTCGCCCTTTCCAACATTTTTTGCCTCCAAAAACTTGGTGCCGAGGTCATGGTCTGTGGCCCGCCTACCCTACTCCAGAAGCATATCAGCTCACTTGGTGTCCAGGTGGAATATGATCTTGATCGAGCATTGGCATGGTGTGATATAGCCAACGTCCTTAGGATTCAATTAGAAAGACAAGAGATACGGTATATACCCAGTCTACGTGAGTACTCATTATTCTACGGCATCAATCAGGAGAGGCTATCTCGATTAGACCACGAGATTACCATCATGCATCCCGGCCCTATCAATCGCGGCGTAGAATTACACTCCGATGTGGCAGACAGTGATCACTCGATCATCTTACAACAGGTTGAAAATGGAGTCGCCGTGAGAATGGCAGTATTATACCTTCTGGCGGGACGCAAAGGGTAACTCTTACCAAGAAAAGCAAGACTGGACGCTCATAACAGAGCACAGAAGGGGATCTGAATAGTAGATCATCCCCTTTCTGTCTCTGCCAGGATGGTAATTGTGATTTTACTGTTTTTCAGCAGTGATTCGAGCTACACAGCCGTCGTCCTCAGTGATGCTCAATGAGATCGTATTTCCGTTGTTGGTGACAGAAGCCGTACTACAATCATTGATTTCACAGACGGTGACCGTACTACCATCGATAGTATAGGTACCCGTACCTGCAGTCCTATCTGAGAAGGATACATTACCAGCTTCGATTAAGATCACATAGGTATACTCGAACGTACCATTGTTAAAGATCATTTCGCGCGTTGTCATACATGCTGTCTCGCTATCAAGTGTGAAGCAGCCATCTGAATCTAAATTGGCAGTAAAGTTCTCTTCAGGATCATTGCATCCAGTGGTACTGAGAGAAGTGATCTGATAGGTTCCGTCGATATTGAGACCGTCATCATCGTCGCTACTACATGATGTGCAGAGCAAAATCCCAAAGCTGATAAATACGAATGGAAGAAAGGTTTTCATGGAAAAAGGATATTGAATGAGTGAAATTAATTCGAGAACAGCTTGCAAGATAATCATCGCGAAAAGTCTCAAATGAAGAACTACTTAAGAATAAGCAGTGAACCAGGCTTGATCTCAAAGTCTCTACCCACAGAATATTTCCACCTGGATCTGTTATGCACCTCGCCCGCTTTAGCTTCTTTCCGCCATTATTAGTTGCATCATAGTCGTAGTAAGTTCTATCTTTGCAGCCGCTTACGAAAGTCGTAGAGCGATAAGCGAAAGTAGCTCAGCTGGTAGAGCACGACCTTGCCAAGGTCGGGGTCGCGAGTTCGAATCTCGTCTTTCGCTCAGAGGAGGTGACGAGGTCACCTTTTTTTCATTTCAGACCTCTTTGACAATGCCCGGGTGGTGGAATTGGTAGACACGCAGGACTTAAAATCCTGTGGCTTCGCGGCCGTGCGGGTTCGATTCCCGCTCCGGGTACATACAGAGACTTTATTTTTCTTTTCGACGTCTGTTTTGTGACCATTATTCATTCTGAAATGTCTTAAACCCCGGATGGTCAGCTCCGCATCTATCTCCTACTTTTTCTTCGGCCGTCAGGTCTTTCGACAAGCAACGTGACATGAAATTTCTATGAGATAGAAAGAGCTGTTATCATTCCTCCATCCAACTAAAGCTATCTACCATAAACATCGAAAAGCCGCCGATCACAAGAATGGGTACAACCACCGTGGATAGCATGAACAGGTAGTATGACCGCGGAACCTTTGATCGATCGATCAACTCAAACACCAGACTCAACACCAGAATAGCCGCTCCAATGGATGCGCAAATGAGGCATAGCAAGAATCCAATGTAGCTGTCCAATAGATAGACCAAAGCGTAAATAATCACCTGAATCAAAGAGTATTCGATAAGTCCTAATCTCAAAGGGTTGGGTTGTTTGTCATAAGAACACTAAATATGAAAATCATCCGCGCAGAATCATCGTTCTGCTACTATGAAAGATGATATCGCGTACATGCCGCACTATCTACTCTATACACTGCTCGGTCTAATTGTTTTTACCGGGACCACCTCCGCACAATCTATCAGTGACATCCAAGAAGTCTATGCATCCAACATCACGCAGACCTATATCAACGATGTCTACATCCCTCAAGACGTAAACGAAGCGATGCAAACCATAGATCGGCTATCTAATAGTGCGGGTAGGGAAAAGATGCTTGAGATCGATGAAACAACCGCGGCTAACAGACTTCTGCCCGCCATCGGCCGATGGATGATCGTCAATTGGAATCTGGTCGAAGGAAGTCGTCTTGGCCATAGGCTGAGAGACTATGGCGTGTTCGCCCCAGAAGATCAGGCGAAGTTCCTGATCGCCAGTTATCATAGATACCTCAGGGGTGTTCCTCTTGAGTTAGAAAGGCGTGGCAAACTGATACATGACATGCGCTATGAAGAGCAACAAAATCGCATCAGAGAGCGACTTCGTAGCCCCGACTGAATTCCGCACAGGCCACCTACTTGTTACATCCGACAGGCACAATACCCGATTACTGAATCTGTTACATAAAGTGCTGTCCTTCAATCATTCGAAGCAGGATGGTTATTGAATTCTTATGATACGTAGAGGTATGATTTCTCCTTCCTTCAGGCTTGTACTAATCGCCATCTTTCTCATGTCTTCGAGGCTCTCTGCTATTGATTTGTACTGGGTCGGAGGCACAGGCAACTGGAATGATTTCAACAAT
Organism: Bacteroidota bacterium; assembly: GCA_038523965.1. GTDB lineage: Bacteria > Bacteroidota > Bacteroidia > Chitinophagales > Saprospiraceae > JAJRXG01. Next base: position 21,828 of record JBCBIX010000010.1, on the reverse strand, counting down.
TGGTCCTTTACATCTGGAGGGCTGGGTGGTGCTGGGATTCCAAATAGTTTTGACAATGTATTCTTTGATGCAGCATCGTTTGATGCACCAGGTCAGATCGTGACTGTAGATGGAGATGTGTTCGTGCTGAGCATGGATTGGACTGGAGTTACGAATGATCCTCAATTTCAAGGCACAGGATCTACCATCTTCATCGATGGTTCATTGACGTTCTCACCCGACATGTTTAACCTATTCGATGGACCATTTAATTTCCGGAGCAACGACCCGGGTAATACCATTACCTCAGCGGGTCAAGTATTTATGGATGACATCTTTTTCAATGGAGATGGAGAATGGATCCTACAGGACGGTCTATTTGTAGACCGAACGATTGAGGTGAGACGTGGGACATTCAGATCGAATGACCAGCCGGTCAATGCTTACGCCATCTTTTCGACCACCACCCTTCCCAGGACCCTTGACTTCGGGCGCTCCACAGTTACCATAGTCCAACGTCAAGTAGGGGCGGCAGCCCGCATTGTCGGAGAGGGAACGAACATGACCTGGTTAGCACCCGAAGCATCCTTCATTTTTGATGGAGAACAGACACAACTTAACCTCCGTGGTGACACCAACTTTGGCTTTGGTTCGATCATTTTTAGATCAGCCCAAGGTCTCTTGAGTTCCATAACAGCTCAACCACCTCGAATAGGATCTCTGCAGTTTACTGAAGTTGGGGAGATCATCGGTGACCATGTTATAGGCAGATGGACGCTGAGCATGGGTCGAACTGTCTTTTTGAGCAATGGCAGTACCCAGGAGGTAGTTGATATTGTGACGGGAGATGACTGCGATGGACTTGCAGGACTTATAGTGCGAGACAATGCTGGCATGCGTGCCTCTCTCGTGTTCGAATTTACTCCGATCTCGCTGTCAGGCTTGTTTCTAAGAGGTATTGAAGCAGTAACTCCTGATAATCGAGACATCCCACTCTTTGTCTCACAAGACGGCGGTAACAATGGGGACCTCTGGTTTTTTCAGAATCTCAACTCACGTGATCTTTATTGGGTGGGCGGAGATGGCAATTGGAATGATCGCAACAATTGGTCCGAGACATCTGGTGGGCCTGGAGGTGCCTGTATCCCCAAGCCCAATGACAATCTCTTTTTTGACGACAATTCGTTCAACTCGCCCAATGATGTGGTTCTAAGTGTGGCTCCAGGCTTTGCGAATAATATCACCTATAGCAGCTCGACAATGGCTACCCTGGATCTTCCAGAGTTATACATCAATAACGATATGCAGCTCATCACATCCGTGAATTGGGAAGTACCCAATGTCTTCTTGGTCGGTAATGATGAAGGAGGAATGACGTCCAATACAGACTTTCAAGTGATCAATACGGGGACGAATATTTTGATCAATGTCTTCTCGCAGAGTAGACGCCGTGTCATATTAGACTCAGACTTTACCTTATCAGGTGAACTAAACATCAATGGGAATGGCCCCATCGCATCATTCAATACTCAGGGGTTTGACATCATCACAGATCGGTTTGTAGCAGTAGACGGACCTGTGAGCTTGATCCTGGATGGTAGCAATATTGCAATTACCGGAAGTCGGTCTGGGCTTCAGACGCCTGTCCGCATCCTTCAAATAGGAAGTATTTCCGCTACTGGGACAAGATGGCTGTTCAATGCCACCGACAGTGGTATTGAGTCTGATCGCGGACCCTTAGGAGGTTTGATATTCAGGGGAGAGACAGGAGTTAGTATTGTGAATAGTTCGGGGACAATCACAGCGGATTCCATTGTTTTTCGTGGGGATGGTGTCCTGCTAAACGAGACAATCGTGACGGACCAATTGATTCTGTCAGCAAATCATACTTATCAAATATCTACGGCTACCGATCTCACCGTAAATGATCGCATCTCAGCTCTTGGTACTATCTGCTCTCCGATCATACTCCGCAGTGATGGCCAAGGATTTCAGGCTGCAATTCGGATGACCTCAGAGGTAACATTGGACATGTCTTTTGTGGAGATCAGTGATCTGGCAGTCGTTGGCTCGACGAACAATTTTGCAGGAGAAGGAAGCCTTGATGGAGGAAATACCAGTGGTTGGACCTTCCCAGACAATGAGGACCTCGCTTCAATTCGCCAATTTCTGGGTGAAGACATCTCAGGATGTTCAGACGAAAATGTCGTGCTGCGCCCATTCGAACCTTCAGAAGTCGAACGTTTGATCTGGCGCAACGACGGGAGCGAGAATCTGTCTTTTCCCGTTCCATCGTCGGGTGGGACGATCATCGCCGAAGCCTTTTTCGACGGTTGTACATTGGTCGATACAGTAGAAGTCACTTTTGATCCAGCCTTTACCCTCGACTTAGGCATGGATACTTCCATCTGCCAAGGGGATACATTACGATTAGGAAATGAGATCACGGGCGGCACCTATTCATGGAGTACAGGATCCTCAGAGGCATTCATAACCGTATCACAATCAGACACGTATGAAGTTATGGTTACCCGCGGAGGGTGCGAGGCTGTGGATGAGATCATGGTACGACGCATCACACTACCGCAGGTCGATCTTGGTCAGGATACGACCCTATGTGAGGATAATCCATTGACACTAACTGCACCCACGGCCCCAGGTGGAAGCATTATGTGGAGTGATGGATCTACAGCGTCCGATCTTGTACCCACTACATCGGGTATTTATTGGTTAGACATTACCGAACAAGGATGTTCTGTGCGTGACTCCATTCAATTAGTCTATGATGAAAGCTTTGACCTCGATCTCGGTAGAGACACCATTATCTGTGATGGAGAGGAGCTAACACTTGCCGGATTAGGGGGGCTTGATGAATATGAGTGGTCGACAGCTGAGGCGACTCCTTCGATTACAGTTAATTCCGAAGACACCTATACCCTCATAGGAAGACGTGGGGCATGCCAAGCATCTGACGAAATTGTTGTCGACGTAAGTCGAATAGCTCCATTCAGTATCGGAGAGGATCAGGTATTGTGTGAAGGACAGACGGCGGAGTTTATGGTACCCGAAGATGTGCTTGGGATGACCACGTGGTCCACAGGTAGCCAAGAAGAAATGATAACTGTGAGCACTGACGCGGAGATTTTTTTAGAAGTGGAGCGGGATGGATGTACGCGTAGGGATACTGCTTCGGTCAGTTTCCAGACGGCGATTACTGTCGATCTTGGGCCAGATACCATGATCTGTGCCGGTGAGACAATTGAGCTAAGAGCAGGATTCCCTTCAGCAGATCTGCTGTGGAGCACAGGCGAGACCACAGACCAAATTTTTGTTCAGCAAGCTGGTGATGTGTTTGTGAGTGTTCAAGAGGGTGCTTGCGACGCAACGGATACCGTATCCGTTCTTTTCATCATCCTACCCGAGATAAACTTAGGCGCCGACACGACATTATGCGAGGGAGTAGACCTAACGCTCGCTGTGGATCCTCTATCTGACGTAGACATTCGCTGGAGTGATACCAGTACCGATACATCCATCCAAGTCACAACCTCAGGAGTTTATGCTGTCGAGATCAGTCAGGCGCAGTGTCAAGTATCAGATAGTATCGCAATCACCTTTGACCCTGAGATCAGCTTCACTCTCGGCTTGGATGAGACAGCATGTGACGGCGACACTATCTCTATTAGCACGGGAATCGCTGATTTTGACAATCTAACTTGGAACAATGGTACCCCAGCTAATGAACCTATAGCCATTGTCACAGAGAGCAGCATCAACATAGCGACTGTCACAAGAGGTACATGTCAAGAGGTGGATACGGTTCAAATCACATTCTTAGATCTGAACGCAATTGACCTTGGAGGAGAACAGTCGGCTTGCCAAGGAGATACAATCATATTGGACGCAACGATAGGTGGGGTTGATACCTATTCTTGGACAGCTTTGTCGGATGGTACCGAGATCGCAACTACTCCAATCGTTGAGATTAACGCAGAGGGAGACTATGTCGTAATTGCAGAAACACAAGGTTGTAGCACGAGTGACACAGTTACGATTACCATAGATCCTACCATAGAGTATGGTGGTCTGGGGCCAGACACTTCACTCTGTGAAGGCGCCGAACTTGTACTGGACCCACCCGATGTCGCAGGTGTGAATTTCATCTGGAGTGATCGCCCCGGAACGGATCCGATTACTGTAACTGAGTCCCTAACTGTGGGTGTAGTACTCTCCAGAGGTGCATGCCTCGAGACGGATGAGATTACCGTCAATTTCAATCCAAATCCTGCCCTCACACTTCCTACTGATCGGAGTGCCTGCGAGGGTTCTACAGTCACATTGGATGCCACTACTGCAGATGTACAATATCAGTGGAGCACCTCTGAAACCACATCGACAATTGATGTAGATACCTCAGGGACTTATACTGTCACAGTCACAGACTCTAATGGATGTGATGCCTCGGCGGATATAGACGTCTCATTCGTTGCCCCTCCGCAGTTTAACTTGAGGTCAGATACCGCTATATGTGATGGAGGCTCTGTGGAAGTCAGCTCAAATCTCACTCCGTCCACCGATCTTGAGTTTTCTTGGAGTACAGGCCAACTCACTCCTACCATTGTCGTAGACGAATCTGGAACATATGATCTCCAGATAACCAACCAAGCGGGATGCTTTGCCACTGATTCATTTTCGTTGGATGTACTGACTACACCAACTTTTGTTCTACCAGAAACCGCGGAAGCATGCGAGGGCGATGCCGTTGACCTACAAGTAATCGTAAGCAGTGACAACTTCATGTGGAGTACAGGCGAAACATCCCCTGAAATTTCAGTATCAAGCTCCGAGGTTGTTTGGGCAGAGGCGAGCATAGGGACATGTTCATTCAGAGATAGTACTGTAGTAACCATCATACCATTGCCCATAGTCGAACTTCCGATGGATAATGCCATCTGCGAAGGGCAAACAATCACTTTGGATGCGGGCGCCGGTGCTGATAGCTATCTGTGGTCTACAGGGGCAACTACTGCGACCATCGAGGTAGGAACCACTGATACATACAGTGTAGAAGTAACTACGCGAGGCTGTTCGTCAGAGGATGATGTAGCGATTGTCGTGAATCCGGCCCCGATGTTTGACTTGGGTGAGGATCGATCAATCTGCGCAGGTGATGAGGCAGTTCTATCTGCGGAGCCGGGACCATGGAGTATCACTTGGTCTACAGGAGAGAGCACCGATGATATATCCGTAATCAACGCAGGAACATATACAGTCGTGGCTGATCTGAACGGATGTATTCTGGAGGATGAGATCACGATATCAGTGCGAGAGCTGCCAGTTTTCTCTCTCGGAGAAGACGTCACTCGATGCGATCAGTTCAGTACCTCACTGGCAGCTGACGTATCTGGACTTGACTATCTATGGAGTACAGGCGATATAGGACAGAGTATCAATGTGAATACATCTGGCACGTTTACGGCTACCGCTATGGATGAGTTTGGCTGCACGTTCTCAGATGACATTACGGTCACAGATCGAGAGTGTTCCAGATTCAGACTATATGTACCAAATGCGTTTCGACCAGAGACAGGTGGCGACAATAGTATGTTCTTCGTATCTCCTTCTGATAATGCCATAATTCTCGAATACAGTATGGCCGTCTATGATAGATGGGGTAATGAGGTGTTTGCGACTGAGGATATCAATGCACAATGGAATGGGCGCACCCCAGATTTTGGTATCCAATCTGGTGTACTCACCTACCTTATCTCAGTACGCTACTCAGATGATTTTGAAACTGATCGCTTGGATAAAATTTCTGGGACAGTTACGGTCATTCGATAGCAGAAAACGAAGAAATTTCGCCTGACATCAATAAGATGATGAGTCATGGCAAAACAAACAACCGATACCCTTCTAATGGTGCGCCCAGCCAACTTTGGGTTCAATCCTGAGACGGCAAACAACAATGCATTCCAGAGCAACGAAACGGGGTTAACATTGGCCCAAATCACGAGTCGCGCCATCAAAGAATTTGATCGAATGGTGCAGAGTCTGCGTGCAGTTGGTATCGATGTTATCGTGTTTCAGGATAGCCATGTACCGATCAAAACTGATGCTGTCTTTCCTAATAATTGGTTCACGACTCACGACGATGGATCGCTCTTTCTATTTCCAATGTTCAGTCCAAATCGCCGACTGGAGCGTGATCCTGAGATTTGGACTCAGTTGGCAGAGACGTATCATCTGAATCTCGACAGGTCAATGCTCTCCCAAGAGACAGAAGGTCTTTATCTGGAAGGCACCGGAAGTATGATCCTGGACAGGGTAAATAAGATCATCTATGCCTGTCGCAGTGTACGAACCAATGAGGAATTAGTACAGGTATATGCTGAGAAAATCGGATACAAGTACGTTCTCTGGACGGGAGTTGATGGATCAGGACTGGCCATCTATCATACCAATGTCATCATGGCCTTGGGCGAATCAATCGCCATCATCTGTACGGAAGGAATGGTAGTGGAAGAAGAAAAAAATCGAATTCTTCAATCTCTTGAGAGTACTGGGCATAAAATTGTCAATCTCAGCCAAGCCCAAATCTTGAGATTCGCTGGTAATATGCTGGAAGTCAGAGACCAATCGGGACAGTCGTATATGGTCATGTCAGATTCAGCCTATAATTCACTGACAACCAACCAGGTAGATGTGATAAAAAAATATAATGCAATTCTTACCTTCGATCTGACGACTATTGAATATTTCGGTGGTGGTAGCGCCAGATGTATGATGGCCGAGATCTTCCTTCCTAAAAAATAGGGAGAGGGTTTACACTTAGTACTTTATCAGCTGCTTACATATATACCCTTAGGGTAATATGACCCAAATGTTAAAAAGAGTGATTTTTTTGATTTTTAACACTTGATACATCAACATAGGGTCACCGATATACGTACTTTACTTACAGTATAGTTTTAATCCATGAACACAATTAAGAAATTTTTCGGATCAGTCGCCAGATGGTTCTCTTTGACAGCACGTCGAAGAAGACTCCTTCTCGGTGATGAGGAGTACGATAGCTGGTTAGGCATCTAAATAATTAGAAGCATCAACCACAGATCGCCCTTACCGCAGTAATTCAGAACATCTGCATTACCAACTAAAAGCTAATGCCTTTCACATATCGACGTGGAGGGCATTTTCATTTCTACCAGTCCCAGCCTTCTACAGGCGGCGATTGATACTCTTTTCTCAACTTCATTCTTAGCAACTGTCGATCAAGAATTATCTGGGCAAAGGCGTCAATAACAGCTATGCCTTGAGGACCATTTAGTACCCCCATTATCTTTTGCTCCTCAATATCAAGACGGTACATATAGCTAAAAAGAAGAGCCGGATCTACCTCAATCAATTCTGCAACCCTTCGGCGAATCATAGCCAATAACTCGACTTCATCAACCTCACCCGAATTGATGATTCGATCACCATCAAAAATATCTGGGAGCATCTCCATGATGGCTTGAGGATAACGCTTCGGAGTAATCTCGTCGCTGATTATCCAAGATTTGGTCAAATACGTCCGCTACTGATCTATCATTACAAAGTTTAGGCAGCTTACTCTGGGCGTTGGTATCTCCGCGCTGAGCAAAGTAGCACTGGACATCTCCACGAATTAATCGGTGAACCTTAAGCGACTCCAAGGCCAAATCATTGATTCGCTTCTGGTCATAGTTCGCATTTTGCTGCCTCATAGCCATGTCCAGTTCTTTAGCAAAGAACTCCAGGTCTGAAGGCTCTACAAGAAACTCAATATACCAGTCGTGTCTACCCTTCTCCTGAAGTGTGATATACCTTGGAGCAACGGTATAATCGATGATACTTACTCCATGGCGGCTGCAGACGAGTTGGAGAGCAGTGGAGACCTGACTTTGGACGACATCTTCTCCAAATGCATTGACATATCCATTAATGCGACCACTTACTTTAATACGATAAGGAGCCGCCGTCACGAATGTCACGACATCACCGACCACATATCGGAGCAGTCCAGACAAAGTTGTTATGAGTATTACATAGCGTCTTCCGATCACAACTTGATCTAAAGAAATCACCTTCTCTTGCCCCAATCGATAGTCACTTTCGGAAATAAACTCATAGTAGACACCTGCAGCACACATCAGAAGCATGCCCTCATCATCGGGACGATCCTGAAAAGCGAAAAACCCCTCTGAGGCATTGTACACTTCGATGTATCGAAAATCTGGAAGACGAATGAGATCCTCAAACTGTCCACAATACGGATCCATATTTACTCCACCATGTATGTATGCCTGTAACCCGGGCCAATGATCAGACAGAAACTCATGCTCTGTTTTATCCAGGACATCTTTGATAATGGATAAAAGCCATGTTGGAATGCCTCCTAACAATGTGACACTCCTGGTCTGGGCAGCCGCTTCGGCAGTTAATTTGAGCTTTTGATCCCAATCTGCCATGGTGGCTATCTCAATAGTTGGAACATACCAAGGATGCATGTATTTGGGTATCCGTTGGAGCATTATACCCGAGACATCACCGACCAGGTAGTCCGAGGACCGATCATAAATGGATCCACCGACAAGGAGATTTTTTGATCTAAAAACTGCAGCCTTAGGGTTGTGAGCGTAAAGGGTCTGAAGAATGTACCACGAACCACGGAGATGACTCTGGCGCACGAATTGCTCGGGAGTTGGTATCAGTTTTTTTTGTCCAGAGGTAGTGCCGGATGACCGCGCGTAGTATTTGCATACCTGACTTTTGTCATTTTGCAACGCACTTACCTTTGAAGTATAGTCTTGATAGGTAGTGAGCTCATGGTCATTAAACTGCTTAACATCTAATGACCCATGGAAATAACTTATCAATGGTGAGGCCAAAACCTTAGCTAACACAGCTTTCTGTAGATCGGGCGCATGATTTCTGATCCGATCTACCTCTCGATCCCATCGCCGGAGGTATGCTCTTACCAGTCGATTCATCACTGACATCAGACGAAGGTAATCTGGCCGCGTCACTTCATGACGTACGATTCAAGTTTCTCCGAGCTACCAGTCTTTAGTGGGCTTCTTGCGTTTTCCAGATGTTTTGCGAAGTTTTTCTTGGACGGCTTTTTCTTCGTTTTCGATAACCTGTAAGAGCTTCTCGGCATCCTCTCTGCTCATCTGCTGATCTGGAGACTCTTGCGCAGATTGAGGAGCATCGTTCTCTACCGGTTGATCAGAGGATTGAGACTCATCCTGTTGTTGTGGCTGACCTGACTGTTGATCTTGGTTGTCTTGGTTCTGAGCAGAATTGTCTTGATTCTGGTCTTGTTGTTGGTCTTGTTCTTGTTGGCTCTGTTGCTGCTGTTGCTGTTGCTCTCTTTTCATGAGTTTGGCCGCATAGAGATTCCGTCGGATGTCTATGTCATCTGGATCAAAGTAGATTGCAGATTTATACGTCTCAATAGCCTCTTCAAGTTGTCCAGATTTAAGCTGGGCATTCCCAAGATTGAACAAGGATTGTCCTTTTTGTGAGTCGTCAGCGAGATCGACCGCCTTTTCGTAGTGCTGGACCGCCTCTTCGAATCTTTCCTGTTGATAGATGGCGTTGCCCAAGTTGTAAGTGGCCTTGGAGGATGGAGATTGCATCGTAGCTTTTCGGTAGTCTTCCTCAGCTTCTGTGTATCTCTCTTTCTGATAGTCTTGGTCTCCATTTCGAAGGAGACGGTGAGCGCTCTGGCCGAATAAACTACCTCCTGCTATTAATAGTGATAGACTCACAATAAAATCTCTCATACATGTTAAGATAAGTCCAACTCTTGGCAGAATCCATGCTTCAGCAACGGGTAATGGTCAACATAAGGTTAAGATCTCCTGCATCTCTCCACAGCAAATCGTCGCCAAATGGATTAAGAAATTATCATGAATGGGCCCAACTACCATTTTTAGGGTATTCCCGAGCCGGATGAACGTTATCTTTCCATCACACGTACATCAACCATTTTTATGAGAACAGCCTTACTCACCACCTTTTCGTTGCTCCTAACAGCGTTCTTAGTGTCCTCATTTACACTTTCGTCAACTCACGTTACCGTCGCTGATCAAGAACTTATGCCTTGCCCACAGGACACTATGGTCAGTGATTTTGTATTTGCCACTACAGCTGTCATTGAGGCATCAGGGACCATTCTTTCGTCTCAGACGATACTACAAAATGCCAATGTCACCTACACATCTGGTTCGGGGTCAATACTATCATTCGCCACCGGATCACTAACTGGCCCGTCACCCGGCTTTCAGATCTTCCCGGGTAGCGAGCTTACGATCAATATTGCGGACTGCCCCGAATAGTTTTTAAAAGCTATCCATCTCCGGTACTAACTACACGTGGATCGCTCGGTCACCCGTAGCCGCGAGTGCTGCCTCTTTGACCGCTTCACTGTACGTAGGATGAGGATGACAAATTCGGGCCATGTCCTCAGCTGAAGCCCTGAATTCCATCAATGCTACTGCCTCCATAATCAAGTCTGCTGCTCTGGCACCTACCATGTGAACTCCGAGTAGTTCATCTGTCTCAGCGTGAGAGATGACCTTAATCATCCCTTCGATGTCCATGGATGCTCGAGAACGACCTAAGGCTCTCATTGGGAATTTACCCACCTTAATTGGGATGCCAGATGACTTCAGCTGCTCCTCCGTTTTGCCGACACCAGAGACTTCTGGCCACGTATATACTACGCCTGGAATTAAGTTATAATCGATATGAGGCTTTTGTCCAGCGATCTGCTCCGCGACAACAACCCCTTCTTCCTCAGCTTTGTGGGCCAACATATCGCCCTTGACCACATCACCGATGGCATAGATGTTCGGCACCGCTGTTCGCAGATGTGCATCAACTTCGATCCTTCCTCGCTCGTCTGAGGTAATCCCTACGTTAGATAGCTCTAAACCATCTGTGTAGGCTTGGCGACCAATGGCTATAAGACAGTAATCTGCCTTGATCTCCTGCGTGTCTTCGGTATCTCGCTTCTTGTATTCGACCTTTGCAGCTGTCTTGAGACCTTTGACATTAGTCACCATGTGTCCCAGTTTGAAGGTGACACCAAGCTTCTTCATCGATCGCATCAGCTCCTTAGCAACATCCTTGTCCATACCTGGAAGAATACGATCCTGATACTCGATGACGGTAACTTCCGTACCGATCCGAGCATAGACTGACCCTAACTCTAATCCGATCACTCCACCTCCGATGATGACCATCGTTTTTGGAAGTTTAGTAATCTCCAATGCTTCAGTCGAGGTAATCACACGGTTACCATCAAATCCAAATGCAGGTGGGGTGATCGGTACTGAACCTGTGGCGATAATGATCTTATCTGCTGTGACTTCACTCTTTTGACCATTATCGTCGACTGTGATTGTGTTGGCATCTTTAAATGATCCGTGTCCGCGGATGACTTCGATATTGTTTTTTTTCATCAAAAACTCTACGCCACCAACTGTCTGATCGACTACGGCTTGTTTTCTCCTGACCATCTGGGCCAAGTCAACCTGCAGATCTTTCAGTTTAATTCCATGCTCTTCGAATCTTGCGTGCGCTGCATGATAATGCTCAGAGGAGTCCAACATGGCCTTCGAAGGAATACATCCGACATTGAGACAGGTACCTCCAAGCGTTTTTTCCTTTTCGATAAGAGCTGTTTTCATCCCTAATTGGGCACATCTTATCGCACAGACATAACCTCCAGGACCTGATCCGACTACCGCTACATCATAATTCATATCGTTCGAATTCTTACGTTCTTATTCTTTACATAAAGGTAGACAGACCCCACTCCAAGTGCTCGATCGGCGCTCATTATTCTTGACGTTGTCGGACGTATTTCTGTTCCATAAGTTGACGATCCCAACGATTTGAGGACCAAGTTTCTTCTAAGACAAAACCTGCGGAGAGATACAACTTCTTTGCAGCGTCCAACCCGGCGAAAGTGAAGAGTGTCACCTGATTAAACTCGAATCGATCACAGTGGTCAAGTGCGGCTGTCAGTAATTGCCTTCCGATCCCACGTCCTTGATATCTCGCATCCAGGATGAACCATCTCAACTTGCCATGCTTCTCTCCCATTGCCTCACCATCGATAGAAATGCTGCCTACACATGCATTCTGGATATCTACGTACCAGATGCCATTCTTAGGATTAGCCAGACGAGGGATAAATTCTCCCATCTCGCGAGCCACTTGCGATTCAAATTCAAGTCCCAAACCTTGATACCGACTGTAATAATGCCCATGCAACCTCACCACTTCACCGATAAGACCAGGGCGGTATCCTGTTCGTAATTGAACGTTCATGAGAGATGGGAAGATTGATCTTTTCGGGGTTGCTATTCACCTTTATTCGGTGGTGTTCCTTGCGGTTTTGGACCGCGGCGCTTACCTCTGGAGGGGCGACGTCGCTTAGACTTGGGTTTATTGGAGGACTTGGAGTCTCCATCTGATTGAGTAGTTGACTTGTTTTGGCCACCACCTCCCGATGCTGACGTTTGTCGCTGCTTCGAGTTGGGCTTGCGTCTGGACTTACCACGACCCTTTCCTCTCCCTCGTTTACGCTTAGGCAGATCCGGTAACTCAATGTGTCCAGTCAGGTCTTCATACTCCGCCTCCGGTACTTCTGTCACGACAGAGGCAAGGTCTTTCGCTCCTATTTCTTCTGGATACTCCTTCTTACGATTCATCGCGAGGACCTCCTTTACTCGATCCTTGTCCAGAGCTACGATTGGACCTCTACCACGTTCTAAAATCTGGATGTAATACATCAGCCCTTTGAAGATATCGGTCTTGACCAAGTGGTATTTGTGATAGGCAGTACGGAGCGTGTCCGCTCTTTTGGGGAAGTGCTGTATCGCGTCGATATAACTGTCTAATTCATAGTTCAGACAGCACTTAAGTCGTCCGCATTGCCCTGATAACTTCGTCTGATTAATCGCCAGATTTTGGTAGCGGGCAGCACTTGTACTAACTGATTTAAAATCAGATAACCAAGTCGAACAGCACAACTCTCGACCACAAGGACCTAATCCACCTATCCGTCCCGACTCTTGGCGCGAACCAATCTGCCGCATCTCGATCTTCACACGGAACTGGGATGCATACTTCTTGACTAATTCACGAAAATCTATGCGTCCGTCCGCTGTATAATAAAATGTGGCCTTACGATTATCGCCTTGGAACTCAACATCGCCGATTTTCATCTTCAGATTGAGGGTTCGAGCGATCACACGAGCTTCGACCAAAGTGGCTTTCTCGCGCGAGCGGGCCTCTTCTAATCTGTCAAGATCACGATGATTGGCAATGCGGATTATCTTGTTGAGCACCCGATCCTCGCGGACCTTCTTCTTTCGCATCTGTAGGCGAACCAATTCCCCACTGAGGGAAACTCTACCAATATCGTAGCCAGGCCCCGACTCCACTGCTACGAGATCGCCGGTAATACAGTCTACGTAGGGATTTGATTTGAAGAACTCTTTTCTCGCTCCTTTCTTGAAACTGACTTCAACGATGCTGAACTCTGTGGGATCCTGGAGGTCCAGATTAGACAACCAATCGAAGGTGTTTCTCTTGTTACAACCTCCAGAAGTACAATGCCCCTTGTCACCACAGCCTCTCGGGGTTCCATCTCCACTGATACTACATCCAGCACATCCCATAGACCAAAAGTATTGATATTCTTCTAATCCATTAGCTATCAGGCAAGTAGACGTGATACCGATCCTATATATCTATCGATTACGCTCACTACTTTTCACAAATACCTTTGTCGTTTTCTTGGCGGCCCAACTACTTACGAATGATGATTTCTTCGATCTGAAGAGATACATGGAAGGCCAGATTTCGAGCATTCACGTTATGATACAGCATGTCAAGAGTCGCTGACAGCTTTTCGCTGATCTGCCCTATTTGATCTATGTCAAGTGCTTGAAGTCCTCTATGTCTTTGTAGATAAACTCTATCTACATCTGATAGTCGAGTAAGCCCCTCACCTGCAACCCTTAGATGGATGAGTTCTCTCAGAAGTCTCAAAAAGTAAGCTACCGAGGATCGGTACACATCGATTTTGGTCTTGCCCTTATAAGCGTCAACTACAGCCCTGGTCTTGGCTAACTGGCCAGCAAAAATGGCATCAATCCATTGCTTCGTGATCGTCGAGATATCCTCATGGTCCATCCCCACCAACTCTTGAACCTGACGTAAGTCACCCTCAGCCATGAAGGATATACGGTCCACTCCCTCTGTGTCTAAATCTAAGGTCTGCCTTCCGTAAGCCGTAATATCCTCAGTTGCGATGCGCTTCACATCGATCAATTGACACCTGGACCGAATCGTGTTGAGTAGTAACTCAGGTTGCTCTACAACGAATATGATGAACGTACCAACTGGGGGTTCTTCGATTAGCTTCAGAAGTCGATTCCCATTGCTCCCCAATTTCTCCGCATGCCACATAATGAGGACTCGACGCGAACCGCTGTACGAGGTCATCGACAATTTTTGATAGATGTTGACACATTCTGTGACGTTGATATCGCTATTAGAGCTCTCAGATACAATCTGTTCTATCCATTCGCTATGATTCAAGTATGGGTTCTCTGAGATAGCTTGTCTCCACTGAGTGACATAATAGTCAGAGGTAATCTGATCTCTTTTGGGTTTACCTCCTTTGGCAGCAACTACTGGATATGACATGTGGAGATCCGGGTGTATCAGCTTGCTGGATTGTACACATGCCTTACACACTCCGCAGGGTCGACCATTTTTAAGATCAGTGCAAAGGATGGTCTGTGCCAAAGCCAGACTAATCGCCAACCCACCATATCCGTAGCGACCAGCTACAATCATCGCATGTGGCAGCTTATCCTCCACAAGAGACTTGCGCAGGGATGTTAAAAGAGGCTTTTGTCCAACTAATCGTTCTTCCCACATACGGATGTTCGGGGCTTTAGGGCGCTAAGGTAATTCTGCCGAGGTCAGCGATGAACTTCACGAGGCTCCTTCAGTTATTTAGGTCCATCAGAAGTAAGTAGTCACATGAGAGTTGCCGTATTCAGAAAAGCACATTTCAACGCTGCCCATCGCCTGCATAATCCCAAATGGTCAGATGAAAAAAATGCCGAAATCTATGGTCTATGCAACAATGCGAACTACCACGGACACAACTATGAACTTGAGGTCAAAGTCGCTGGTGAAGTGGATCCAGAAACAGGATACTTGATCGATCTAAAGATCTTGGCTGATCTCATCAAGGAACACGTAGAGAAAAAATTCGATCACAAGAATCTCAATCTGGATTGCCCGGAGTTCAAGGACCTCTTGCCGTCAACGGAGAATTTTAGCTATCTCATCTGGCAGATCATATCTGAGCAGCTTGGTCCTGATTACGATGTGACCATAAAGTTGTGGGAGACGCCACGCAACTACGTCCAATATCCTGCTGACTAAGCACTCAGAGCTAAC
The DNA here is from genome assembly GCA_038523965.1 of Bacteroidota bacterium. Taxonomy (GTDB): domain Bacteria; phylum Bacteroidota; class Bacteroidia; order Chitinophagales; family Saprospiraceae; genus JAJRXG01. The sequence continues at coordinate 6,324 of JBCBIX010000010.1, read as the reverse complement.
TCAATCTGCTGTACTAAGTGCAAGGTATCTCGATAGATGTGGTGCTCATCACCTGGTACCATAGAAGCGTATAACGCTTGCTCTCCTTTTTCTAAAACGCTTTTGGTCTGTGGATACAGGTCATTTAGATTGTTGTTGTTGAGCAAGGTTTGAATCTGATCCTTTGACAATTGACTTGACTTCGTACTCGTCCTATCAGCGAGATAATCCAACAACCCCTTTCTAAGGTCAATATAGAACTGGGTGGTATCACCCTTCTCCAGTGCCTCGTTCGCGATCGAGAGTCGAGCTTTGGCGGTGGCGAGTGCTTTCTGTTGGCGCTTGATCTCGGGATCAATAGCATCATCCTTAAACTTGCGGCGTCTTAGTACCAGCAGGCAAATACCAGCTATGATTAGTCCTCCATTAAGCGCGATGTGAAGAGGACTAAATGCAAAGATCTTATCCACTGGATAAACTCGCTTCACGTCATAGAAGGGGGGCAACTGCAGGCCTTGACTCTCTACATCTGCTAACTCGCGGCCTGAACTATTTAGCACACGGACCGAATGCTCGATGGGAGCCAATGTCACATATGAAGCACTATCGATGTCGAAATAGGAGAATTCCGGTCTAAATTGGATCGTACCAGGACGCTTAGGAACCATGAGATATTCATAGGTCCTTGTATACTGTATGCGATCTCCGATCACAGATTGCGTCTCCTGGATAATATTGGGATCGTAGACATCAAAATCATCCCCAAATGGCTGTATCGGAGCTGCGATCATCTTGCCGTCGGCATACCCTCTAACCTGCATCGTTAAGGTTACGGCATCATCTAAAGACACCGTTTTTTTATCGATCGTATTTGTCATCTGAAATGCACCGACAGCCCCAGAAAAGGATATCGGTGCTCCCGGTGGTAGGCCATCGATAAGGATACTTAAGCCTGAAGTTCTTGTCCGCTGAGCGCGTAATCGACGGCTAAAGAAAAAGGAGTTGGATGATCGCCCGTCTGAAATACCAAGATCCACTGTAGCCGGTTCGATCTCAAATGAACCCTTCTGTTGAGGAAAAAGGGCGAACACTTTAATCGTTCGCTGAATGTACTGGACTCCATCTCGCACAACTCGAATCGCCCTCCCGGAGTAGCCTTGCAGCTCCTGAGCGAAAAAACCATCAAAACTGGGTAGTTGGCGGAAATCCCACGAACGGACATCTGCTGTCGTGAGCAGATTGTACTTCAACAGCAGTTGCTGTCCGACGTATCCTGTGTCATAATCCATGATAGCTTCCACTATAAATGGACTGTCGGAGGATACACTCCCTTTTGCTCCGTATGGTCGATTTCGCCCTTTGACAACATCTATTGTTACAGGCTCTGATTTATAAGTAGAGCCATTAACGTTGATCGTTGCTGATCCGATCGTGTATGTGCCAGGACTGTCTGCCGTGAGCTGATAGGTGTAGCTCATTTTCTGGCTTCGTCTACCATTCACAATGCTCATCTGCTGAGAAGTAGAAGGGCCAGCTCCGACGATAAAAGACTTAAAATCAGGAGGAGTAAAATCTCTGGACTGCGCATTTTCCAAAACAAATGACACCGAGAAATACTGACCTGCTACAATTTGCCGAGCGTCAGTCTGGGCATAGAACGTAACCTGTGCAAATACCCCCAGCTGAAACATGCATAGACCAATAATCAGAATACCTCTCATGTGCCTTTTACATCAAGAAATGAAGGTGCCTATATTTTCTTCGATTTGCGACGCAGGCGTTCGTACTTCATACGTAGGGAGTCCTCATGACTCATCTCTCCCGGTGGAAGTATGATGCCAGGGTTGGGTTTGTTTATATAGTTGGCATAGCGCTGTTGAATTCCGTCAGGATTTGGTAAAACAACGATGCTTAGCGGCTCAGTCTGCAGTGGCTCAACCCCATTAGACACGGTCGCTGAAGCAATGGTGAGGTTACCTTCTTCCAGCGGTAAAAGGAGGTATTCATAGCTCGCAGACTGGGTCACTTCGCCATTAATCATACTAAACTGCGTCGACGTATTGGGTCCCCCTACAATCTCAAACTGATCAAAGGATGGAGGTTGGAAATCACCTGGTGCATTGACTAATTCAAATTTCACCTTAAGTACGTTCCCATAAAACAACGTGTCAGCTGTCACATGAACTTCAAAAGAGACATTCTGTGCGGATAAGCTAAATGGAATGAAACATAGCGGCAGAAGTAGTCGCTTGACGACCTTCATAACTTTCATCATGTTAGTCTTTCTTTTTATAATCTCCTCTACGAATAGCGTCGATAAATTTTTTCCAAGACAATGGATTGAAGACATTCATTGGCCTTGCCTGCCCATTGTAATAATAGGCTTGATATGCCTGTTGTAATTCTATTTTTGATACTTCTCCACCATCTGCAGGAAGTATAGCTCTCAAAAATTCTATTTTCTCAGGTGCCAAATTCTGTGCTGCTAAATCTTCCAACACATTGTCCACCTCAAGTGCGAGAAATTCTATTTTGAAAAAATCCTTGTCGGGCCAAGGATAGATTAGGGCCTCTGGCAGAAACAATGTGTCCTCTGTCATGATGACATCCTTAGAGTAGAATGTGCCGTCGACTTCGTCAGGTATCTGGACTTCCGCATCTTGGTAACCAATACGTGAGACTAAGATGGTCTCTCCTTCTCTCACAGGAAGGCTGAAGAAACCATCGATATCCGATACTGTGCCTCGGCTGGTTCCTTTGACAGCTATGTTTGTATAGATCAGCCGCTGAATTTCGCCTTCATCCATCGTAATCACTCGACCAGAGTATTGGATTACATCTGCGTTATCCTGTGAGTAGGACACCACCGTGATGCTGATAAGGAGAGCGATTGCAATAAGGTACTTCATGGCTCGTCGTATTGTCATTGGGTTGCCCACAAAATGCTAAAGATACAACGCGTCATTCCCTGGAGGCTCGAAGGCCATTCATGGTTTAACAGTGGTTTAACCGGCTGCTGGCTACGATATGGCATGCTTAAGTACATCCTCCATACGATCTACGAAGATGAACTCCACTCCTTTTACGAAGTCCTCAGGAATCTGCTCGACATGCTTTTGATTCTCTTCACACAGGATGATCGTCTTTATTCCACTGCGCTTTGCTGCCAATACTTTTTCCTTAATCCCTCCTACTGGTAGCACTTGTCCCCGCAGTGTGATCTCTCCCGTCATGGCCAGATACGGGTTCACAGGCTTCTCCCTTAGGGCCGAGGTGAGTGCTGTCAGCATCGTAATGCCAGCACTTGGTCCGTCCTTGGGGATGGCACCCTCCGGAACATGGATGTGGATATCGTTTTCCTCGAATGCCGCGTGCTCGATCCTAAGTTCATCAGCATGGGCCTTGATATAGCTTAATGCCGTAGTAGCCGACTCCTTCATGACATCGCCAAGGTTACCGGTGAGTGTCAGTTTACCTTTTCCCTTGTGTAGGCTGGCTTCAATATATAGCACATCACCACCTACTTGAGTCCACGCGAGTCCAATAGCGACACCTGGAGTTTTGAGCTTGGTGTACTTGTCATGTGAGAACTTGGTCGGACCAAGGATATCCTTAAGCAATTCCTTTTTGATAACGACCTTTTCTTCCTCGTCGACGGCGATTCGCTTGGCTGTATGACGCATGACGCCGGCCAGCTGTCTGCTGAGTGATCGAACTCCCGACTCTCTGGTATAGCTCTGAATGATGTTTTGCAATACCCCCTTTGGTACAGATACTTGATTAGCTTTTAGCCCGTGATTTTCCCTTTGTTCTGGTAAGAGATGCTTTTGAGCGATATGGACCTTCTCCTCGATGCTATATCCACTGATCTGGATGATCTCCATACGATCGCGCAGTGCTGGCTGTATATTTCCAAGTCCATTGGCAGTGGCGATAAACATGACATTGCTTAAGTCGTACTCGAGCTCCAGGTAATTATCTGAGAATGTTTCGTTCTGCTCTGGGTCTAATACCTCTAAGAGCGCTGAGGATGGATCCCCTCTGAAATCCTTGCCAATCTTATCGATCTCATCCAAGATAAAGACAGGATTACTGGAGCCAGCCTTCTTCAAGGACTGAATGATGCGCCCAGGCATGGCTCCGATGTATGTCTTCCGGTGTCCTCGGATTTCGCTCTCATTGTGTAGTCCCCCAAGAGACATCCTCACAAACTTGCGCTTGAGTGCCTTGGCGATAGATCGGCCGAGCGATGTTTTACCAACCCCGGGCGGTCCCACCAGACATATGATTGGCGCCTTCATATCGCCTTTTAGCTTTAGCACGGCCAGATGCTCGATGATACGGTCCTTGACTTCTTCGAGCCCGTAGTGATCTTTATCCAGCACCTTACGTACTCGCCTAAGGTCGAAGTTGTCCTTGGTGTAGTTCTCCCAAGGTAGATCCAACAACATCTCGAGATAGTTGAGCGTGACACTATACTCAGCCACCTGAGGATTTATGCGCTTAGCCTTGTTTAGTTCTTTGTAAAACTGCTCCTTGGCATAGCTCGGCCATTTCATTTTTTTGGCCCGCTTAACCATCTGGTTAAGTTCGTCCTGCTGGGGATTCTGGCCGAGTTCCTCCTGAATTGTTTTCAACTGCTGATTAAGAAAATAATCGCGCTGCTGTTTTTCTATGTCTACACGAACCTTATTCTCAATCTTCGATCGAAGCTCGAGTAATTGTAGTTGTGCATCTAAGTGCTTTAATACACTCTTGCCTCTGTCTGTAAGTGACGAAATTTCTAAAATCAATTGCTTCTCCTCAATATTCAAATTGAGATTAGAGGCTATAAAATTGATTAGAAAAGACTTATTCGTCATGTTATCCAGCATCGCGCTCGCCTCTGAAGGTATCTGCGGCGATAACTCTATAATTCGCTTTGCCTTATCCTTTATGGAGGACAGGATGGCGTCCAATTCCATTTCCTTGTCTGGTCGCTCGTCCGAGATGAAAGCGAATGTTCCAGCCATATAAGGATCATCTTGAGTAAGCTCACCCAGTGCTCCTCGTACCCTTCCCTGTAGAATCGCAGTAGTACTGCCATCAGGCATCTTGAGCATCTTCAGCAGTCGCGCTACACAACCAAAATGATGCAGGTCATCCACACCTGGATCTTCATTCTCGACTTCCTTTTGGGATAACACAGCGATAAATTTCCCCTCTTCGTGTGCTGCTTTTACTGCTTTGATCGACTTATCTCGGCCGATGGTAATGGGCAGCACTACACCGGGATAAAGCACCGTATTCTTTAGGGCCAGTATAGGAAGTGTGGTGGGAATCCCCTCATCACTTCCCTCTTCTTCATCATTCAAAGCGAGAATTGGTGGAAACTCACCATCATCGGATAGCTGATCCAGAAAAAAGTTGTCTAAAAACATAGGCTGCTTCGTCATGAGGAAGATAGGGAGTCAATTACCATTCCATACCGGATCTGGATGGCTATGGCGTCCGAATGGCATCATTTCGCCCAAAACGGGGATGTTTGGCAAGCCATAATGTCAGTGAATATCGTAGTGCCTGCTGCTCTGGCAGGAGCTTAGATCACTGCGTTACCTAACTGGATAATCTCTGCAAAAACACCTGCTGCAGTGACTCCTGCACCTGCTCCTGGGCCTTGGACCACGAGAGGCCGTTCGCGATAGCGGGCTGTATGAATTACCACCATGTTATCCGTACTCGCCAAATTAAAGAATGGACTCTCGTTGGTGACCATCTTAAGCTCGATAGAGGCACGACCATCAACAAGTGAAGCGATATATCGGAGCTTGGCGCCTTGGTCGTAGGCTTTTTCGATGAGCGATCTGAAATGCCCGTCATGGCGCTCCAATTCCACAAAGAACTCTTCAATCGTCTCCGCATCCATGCACGAGGGAGGGAGTAACGCCTCTACACTGACATCATCTGGTTCTATCTTATAGCCCGCTACACGGCTTAGGATGATGATTTTGCGCTTGATGTCCTGCCCAGACAGATCGTCTCTGGGATCAGGCTCTGTGTATCCCAGTTCTCGTGCTGCGAGAATGAGCTCTTTGAAATTCTTGTCAGGTCCATAATTATTAAAAATGTAGGAAAGTGATCCTGACACTACTGCTCGGATCGATTCTACACGATCTCCACTACGCACTAATCCTTCGATTGTAGATAATATCGGAAGTCCGGCACCAACATTCGTTTCATTTAGAAACTGAACATTATTTGCTAACGCAATTTCTTGCAGCCGTTTATAATCTGCATACTGAGAGGAAGCCGCCACCTTATTGGCAGTAGAGATCGAAATACTATTACTAAGGATCTGGGGATAGT